>CALALM010000380.1 GCA_937925565.1 uncultured Centipeda sp. | reverse complement strand
CGCGCAGCAGCCCGCGCACGAGGAGGCGGAGATCGGCGCGCTCCGCCGCATCGTCCGCGCCGCCGCAGCGCTCCCACGCATCGCGCGCATCCGCATTCTGCTCGGGGTGACACGTCCGCTCCCAGAGCCGCCGCTCGCGGCGAAACTCCGTATAGAGCGCGTGATGCACGCGTCCCTTCGCAAAGCCCGCAAACGGTGCGCCGTGCTTCGGATCGTAGTCATGCAGCGCCTCGATGAACGCGAGCAGGGCAATGCTCTCCGCATCCGCCGCGAGCGCCGCATTCCGGAGATACGAGGCACGTGACTCATTGACGATCAGCCCGCGATAGCGCGCATGCATCTCCGCCATCGCGCCCGCCTCCCCGCGCACCGCACGTGCGATCACAGCATCCTCCTCCGCCTTTGTGAGAGGCACGTGCTCCCACCGCGCAGGGCGCGGCAGCATTTCCTCATTTCGTTCCTTCATTTTGTATACCGCCTTCAAACAGATGTTTTATCAATAGGAAGTATAGCAAAAGAAAACATACGATGCAAAAAGCGTATCGACGTGATGGACATAAAATCGCACGCAACAAAAAAGAGGCGCCCATGCAAGGCGCCCCTTTATCATTCTCACGCAGGGCTTTCCTTGCCGTTCAAGGCGCCCCTACTCGTCCTCCTCCGCGAGCGCGATGGTCATCGCGCCGATGATCTGCTCATGGATCGTCTGCACGCACGAGATCACATAGTCGCGCCGGTCGAGCCGGAACGGTATCAGATGGTGCATCCGCAGCACACGCGCCCCGTCCGGCATCTGCTTGTAGAACAGCACCGCAACCTTCTCGCACCCCGCCTTATCCTCAAGGACGGCGCGCAGGTGCTTCTCGCTGTAGAACTTCTTGAACAGCTTCCGCTCTGCGGGGATGATCTTCTCCTCCGCGTAGTACGCGACCAGCTCCTCAAAATGCCCATACTCCTGCGTATAGTTCACCTCATAGACATCGCGGTAGAGCTGCATGATCTTGCGTGACCCCAGATCGAAAAGATCCACGCGGTCGTAGAGCGCCACAATCTGATTCAGCGCCTCCTGCATCGAGCCCGCCTCCGGGCTGAACCGCGAGATATTCACCGTCGCCATCAGGAAGACCGCACGCGTATCATCCACGTCGCGTGTCACAAGACGCAGACGGACAGAGTTGAACGAATTGCGCGTGATAAAGTCCGTATAGACCTCACGCCCCGTGCGGTCCGCCTCAACCATCATACGCGCAATCATGCGCTCATTCTGCCGCTTGCGTCGCTCGTAGTGCGGTGTATGGGCACTGTCCTCATCTAGTTCGATGCTGCGCAGGAACATCCTGAACATCCTGCTCCGGTAGAGATAGCGGATCTCCTCGCCCTCCTTCTCAAGCACCGCGAGCGAGAGCGCATCGCCGATCTCCGGGGAGCCGCGCCGCTCGATGGGCTCACTTGAGAGCACATTGATCGCGCCGATCTCCGCATAGTAGCCGCCAAGGTGGAACGGCTCTACCTTTACCTGTGCCGTCTCCCCGTAACAGTAAGCAACCGCCTCGTCAAACGGCACCGGCGGGCTGAAGAGATATCCCTGCACCTTTTCACAGCCGATCTCGCGCAGAAACGCGAACTGCTCCTCCGTCTCCACGCCCTCCGCGAGCGTGTGCATCCCAAGCTCCTTTGCCGTATTGACAATCGCGCGAATGACGATCGCAGCCTTCGGATTCGTCTCGAACGAGCGCAGGAAGTTCATGTCGATCTTCAGCACATCGAAGACATAGTCCTTGAGATTGTTCAGCGAGGAGTAGCCGCTGCCGAAGTCGTCCATCCAGACCTCGTAGCCCGCCGCGCGGAATCGTGCAATCTCCCCCTGCAGGAACTTCTCGTCCTCATTCATCGCCCCTTCCGTCACCTCGATGTTGAGGAAAGAGCGCGCGATGCCATAGCGCAGACGGACATCCTCGACCGCCTGCACCATATCCATCAGACGAAAGTCCGCGCGCGAGAGATTCACCGACACGCGCAGCAGCTCCCAGTCCGGAATATCACGGCGAACCTGCACAATATCCTGACAGACCCGCTCGATGATGTAGAGATCCAGCTGCGGCGAGAGATGCGCGTCCTCAAGCACGGGCACGAACACCCCCGGCGAGATCATCCCGTGCACCGGATCCTTCCACCGCGCGAGCGCCTCGAACCCACAGATCTCGCGCGTCATCACGCGGATCTCCGGCTGATAGTAGACCTCAATGTAGCCCTCGATCATCGCCTCCTGGAACGAGCGGATGATGTGGCTGCGGAAATTGATTTCCTCCTCCATCGCGGGATCGAACTCCGCCCACGTCAGATCGTACGTATTCTTGATACTGTTGCACGCAATCTTGGCACGATCCATGATGAGCGCCACATCCGTCACCTCCGGCGGCGGATGATAGATCCCCGCCTTGACCTCCATCGGCAGCCCCAGATCGTAGACGCGGATGCGCTCGTGGACAAACTGAATACAGTCGCTCGGATCCTTCCTCTGCGTCGCCACGGCAAAGTGGTCGTCGTTAAAGCGCGCAACCAAGTTTCCCTCAAAGATTTCGCGCAGGAGATCCGCCACGTAGCGCAGCAGACGATTGCCCTGTTGAAAACCGTAACGCTGGTTAAAACTCTTGAAATTCTCGATGTCGAAGTACATGAACGTCAGCGGCTCCGCCATCTCGTCCCGCATATGCGCGGCAGCGTGGCGCATGAACTGCATCATGTTCAGCAGCCCCGTCACCTGACAGAGATCACGCTCGCCGTATTGTTCCAACAAAATGAACCCCTCCCGGTTTCCATCTATATGAGTTCATTTAGAGCGAAATACGTGCGTACTCCTCCACCATGTCGCGCACACTCATGCCGCCCGTCTTCGCACCGGGCGCAGACTTCATCCGTGCCGTGACCGCCTCATAGATCTCATCCTCGATCGAGCCGGGCACCAGCTGCTCCCAGTTG
Source organism: uncultured Centipeda sp. (assembly GCA_937925565.1). Classification (GTDB taxonomy): domain Bacteria; phylum Bacillota; class Negativicutes; order Selenomonadales; family Selenomonadaceae; genus Centipeda. The sequence continues at coordinate 4,750 of CALALM010000380.1, read as the reverse complement.
CGCGGGTCATAGGGGCGCTCCTGCACCGCATTCTCGGGACGCCCCGTTACCTCCAGCTCCGAGATAAACATGATCTCGTGGCGCTGGGGACTGATGTAGTAGTGCTCCAAGAAATACTTTGCCGGACGGATATTCTCATCCTCCGGCACCGGAACCCCCGCCCGATTCTCCACGAGGCGCACCCACGCGTCGATCATATACTCCGAGCTGTTGTAGGGACGCAGAATCCACCGCGTATTCTTGGAATCCATATAGTAGGTAAATCCGTTATCCGTAAAGAGCGTCTTGTAGCGCGCCTTCTTCTCGCGCTTTGCCGTTTCCTTTGCCGCCTTCTTCTCGGCGCGGGCGGCGTCCTTTTCCGATTTTTTCTCCGCCTTTGCCGCAGCAGCCGCATCCGCGTCATGATTTGCCGCGCGCAACGCTGCCATGCGGTCGGCAGACGACATCATCTGCGGCGCATCCGTCGGCGCATCCTGCACGGCTGCCGTTTCCTGCGGTGCATCCCCGACCGCCGCAGCCGCTGCAGCAATCGCCCCACCCATCTCAGCCGCATCTGCAGACTCTGCCGCATCCGCAGCCGGTGCGGACAGGAGAAATACCGTCAGCGTCCCGAGAGCCAGACCTCTCCATCGTTTCATCACGTCATCCCCTTATCGAATCGTGTTCCTTTTCACATGCCGTGCCGAAAATCCGCACAACAAATACACGTATACTCCTTCTATATTTCGACACAAAGCAAATAACTCCTTTATTGAGGAAATTATTTCACCTGTCGGCGCGGATAGCCCCTCGGCGTCGGGCGCTCCTTCGTCACCGAGAGAATCGCACGCACATCGTCGAGTCCCGGCAGATAGACGGGACGCGCAAGTATCGCACCGCCGCCGAGCGACCGTGCGAACCCCGCGCCCTCCGCCGCCTCCTCCGCGTACGCACGCCCCTTCAGCGCGAGGAACGTGCCGCCCACGCGCACCAGCGGCAGCGCGTATTCGAGCAGCACGGGCATCCGCGCCACCGCACGGCTCACCGCGATATCGTAACACTCCCTGTGCGCTGCCTGACGCGCCGCCTCCTCTGCGCGCGCGTGAATCGCGCACGTATTCGTCAGCCCCATCGCGCGCGTCACCTCCATGAGGAACCGCACGCGCTTTTGGAGCGCATCCATCAGCGTCACATGGACATGCGGCGCATAGACCGCGAGGGGGATACCGGGCAGCCCCGCACCCGTCCCCACATCGATCAGCGTCTTTGCCCCATCGAACAGCGCGGCATCGTACGCCGTCAGACTGTCGATGATATGCTTCACCGCCACATCCTCCGGGGATGTCAGCGCCGTCAGATTCATGCGCGTATTCCAGTCCGTGAGCATCTCGTTATAGACCGCGAACTGCGCGATCTGTGCATCGGTCAGCGTGATCCCTGCCTCTGCCGCGCGCCGCGTGAGGATCTCCTCGAAAACAGTCATAGGTGCCTCCTTTGCCGCTTTCATTATAGATTCTTCCACGCACACGGTCAAAAAAATTTTCGTCTAATAAATCTCGTTTTCCCTTGAAAACACCGGATTTTCCTAAAAATTAGGACGTTTGATTCCTGTCATTTGCTACAGTACGCATTTTTCTGAAATATGCTACAGTAGGAATTGGAGAGGAAGAATCGGCATAATTCAAGGCACCACATCGGATGTATTTATCTTGAAAGGAGTCGATCATCATGAAACAGCATGCTCAGCGCAGCAAGCGTCCCCCATCACGGACACTTGCCCCACGCATCCTCGCTGCACTCACGGCGGGTGCGGTGACCCTCGGCTCCCGTACGCGTACGCCGATCCCATCGTCGCCTCCTCCGTCACATCGGACATGGTGACAGAGGACGGGGTTGCGGGCAGCATCGACGGATCGTCCGCCACCATCACCGTCGGCAGAACGGGCGACGGCGATACGCCCCACCTCCAAAGGGCGACCCCCTCGGAATGGAGCTTCGCCTACGGGACATACCTCAAGTCGTCCGTACCGATTGCGAACATCAACATCACAAACGGAAAGGCGATAATTCGAAGCGGGACGCTGCACGAGGCTACCGGCACCAACATCGAGCTGAAGCAAGGCGGTACTGCGCATGTGGAGAACAGCACGGTGGAGATCTCGGGCGGCACGTTTCTGTGTAACGGATACTTCACTCCACTGATCTATGGCGGTGTGGTGATTATTAAAGAGCCCGGCACACAGGGCGTGGCGGAGGTTGTCCGCAGCCATGCCACGGTTACGGGCGGCACGTTCGAGTCAGGCGGACTTGATGGCGGCTATGCTAGGAGCGACAACGACACACGCGCCGAGGCTCTTGCTGAGGAAAATACCGCCACCTTTACGGGCGGCAACTTTTCCGATTACACTTTCTCTATGACCGGTGGTTATGCCGGTGCAGACTCCCTCCAGACGGCTGCGGCAAAGGCACTGCGAAATCGTCTGACGATTAATACAAGTGCTAGGGTATTCCGTCTGCAGGGAGGCATGGCAGTGACCGGCAACGGGCGCATCCGCAACGCATAGGCAAATGAGAATGTGGTCAACGTCAGGGCAAGCGTACATAACGAGCTCATTGGTGGATTTGCATGGAGTCATTCGGCATCTTCCGGGACTGCGGTAGCTGCCCCGCTCAGCACGACGGAGGCGAACCGGAACAAGGTCTGGATCGCGCCAGGCTCCGGTGAATTCACAGATCGGAGTGTAGGCGGCTGGAGTGAGCTCAGTGACAGCCATGTCACCGAGCTGCGCGGAGCGGCGAACGAGAACGAGTTCTCCATCGGGGGCGGCACCCTCCGCCTCACCTGCGGCGGCATGAGCCAGGCGGTAAATTCCCGCACAGGTGCGGACAGCGTCGCGCGGGCGGAGGCAAACCGGAACAAGGTCTGGTCAAAGGCGGATAACTTCGAAGGCGAGCTGCTGGGCGGATCTGCCCATGCGTGGACGACCGATGGCAGAGCGGAGGCGGCAGCGCACGAGAACGAGCTGTATGTGAAGGGAGGCACCTATCGGCAGAACGTCTACAGCGGCAGTGCCGAAGCAGCGTCCGAGAACGGCTCCGCCACGGCAGCGGCGACAAAGAACTACCTCTCCACCGAGACGAGCGTCACGCCGGACCTCATGGGAGGTCATGCATCTGCCGAGGCAAAGGGTACCTTTGACGTATTGGCAAACGAGAACTTGCTCAGTCTGAGGGGCGGCGCGCGCAGCTTCATCGGCGGCTATGCCGAGGGCACGCAGCGAGACAGTGGCACCTACGTCCTCCAGAGCACGGGCACGGCGAACGAGAACAGTATGGAGATCCGCTCCACCGGTACATTCACCGACAAGAGCGCGGGCGGTTACGTCCATATCACAGCGAACAATACGAAGCTGCTCTCTGCTGCTGCAGCAAAGAACGATGTTCTCCTGCAGGACGGCACGTTCAACGAGGATGTGGCGGGCGGCAGGAGCTTTGCCCGGAATACGACGGCGGCGGCAGACAGCGTCACGAATGCCGCAGCGAACGAGAACACCGTCCACGCCTTGGGAGGCACGTACGGCGCGGGACTCTACGGCGGCTCGGCGGATGCCGAGGCAAAGAGGGAGGTCAATGCGAGCGCCAACAAGAACCAGCTGGCCGTCTCCGCGGGGGCAAAGAACTTCATCGGCGGCTACGCCGAGGGCAAGCAGCTCGCGCCCGGTGAATCGGTGACCCACAGCACCGCAAAGGCGAACGAGAACAAGGTCTGGGTGGGTGTAGGTGCAGGGACATTCACCGACAAGAGCGCGGCAGGCTACAGTACGATCGAGACGAACAATGTCACCGAACCGAGTGCCGAGGCAAACAGCAACCAGCTCACCATCCGTACCGGCACGTTCCGTGAGGACGTGACGAGCGGCAGAAGCTTTGCGCGGAACACGTCTGCAGACGGCTCATCGAAAGCAACGGCCGTTGACAACCGCCTCTGGGTGTACGGCGACACCACGCAGTTCCAAGGGCATCTCTTCGGCGGCTCTGCCGAGGCAAAGGCAGCGGGCAATTACAGCGCAACTGCGGAGGCATCGGGGAACATTACCCACCTGATGAAGGGCACGACGTATGACGGGGATGTCTACGGCGGCATGGCACAGGGAGCCTCCGACACGGGCAATGTCTACCTCAAGTCCAATTACAACGGACTCTACATCCACGGCGGCACCTATCGCGGCAACATCTACGCAGGCGCGGCTCTTGGAGATCTCGCAGCGGATCCAAACGATGTCCACGAGGAGGTTCACCACAATAAGATCGAGATCTCGGGTGCAGACGATCTCTCCTTCGCAAGTCTCTACGGCTATTGGCACCGCGTCAGCGGCCCGGGAGCCTATGCAGCCGACAATGAGCTCGTCCTAAAGGATACGAAGAATATCACGGTGAAGAGCGTGGAGGGATTCGACCGATTTGCGTTCTATGTGCCGAGCGATATCACCGAAGATGATACGATGCTCTACGTCAGGGACGATACGAGGAACATCGACCTCAGCGGCAAGACGGTCGATGCCCATCTGCAGGGCAGCACCTCGCTCCCGAACCGCATCCGCCTTCTCCATACGGTAAATGCGGAGATTCACAATGACGGCACAGCCACGATGACTGTGCATGAGGGCATCTCCGGTACGGAACGCATCAGTGTGACGACGAACAAGAAGGAGCTGATCGTGCGGCGTGACGGCGTCACAACCGATGCGGGCGTTCCGGTGGTGCCGGTACC
>CALALM010000379.1 GCA_937925565.1 uncultured Centipeda sp. | reverse complement strand
ATACTACGGTACTTAGCGTAATACTACCTCCCCCAATTTACGGAAGAAATTCCCCCAACAAAACAAGTATTATTAGGGCTAGTTTTGTTGAGGGAATTTTTAGAATGATAATGATTTGGTAGAGTGTATCAAAAAATGTTAAATATACTGTTTTGTATGAGATGGTCTGCCAAAGATAAATTTTCCATAGCGTGGATCAACCTGTTTCCGGCGGCAATTTCCTGTGTGGCAGATTCCCAATCCTCCGGTATCGGAATTAACATTTCTTGTATGTGACGAGGCTGTAAATGTTGTTGCACAGAGCCATATTCATCAAGCAGCATCAGCGAGCGTGCCATCGATGAAGAAAAGTATGTTAATAAATAGGCGCGTAGTGTTTTGTCCTGCACTCGGATTCGAATTAAGTCGTCACTGACCAGATAGGTCATGGCTAAGTTCTTTGTGGCATAGGTGACTTTTCCGATTGTGCCTGAGCGTGTGATTAAAATATCCCCCTCCTTAATTTTGAGTAATGATCTGCACTCACGTTGCTGTCTTGTTGCCTTGGAAAAATCAAGCCATTTTACAGTAAAGCGACGTAATTCCAGGGCGCCATTTGCTGTCAAATATGGAGTGAGTTCTGCTGTATTCGTAGGATTATCCACCTTTATTGTTGCAGAATTCCATCGCGGACCCATAAAAATTTTCATACCGGCTTCTAGTTGTCCGATCGTTGTTACAGACCAGCCGGGTTTTTCATTATACTCCAACACATGATCGATTGCCCTGTTTAGGCGGGGAGAATAATGTTGGGGATTGAGGTTGAGGTGATCCTTAAGATCATTCCTGTGAATAGAGAAAATATACTCAGAAGGGTGTATAGCCGTATTATCTTGAAGGAATGAAGAATATGCCTCGGCAATTTCATCCAGATCTTGACTGAGAACGCCTGTGCTGCTCCCGTTGTTGTCAACCACGTAAACGGCGTTTCCCTTTGAGTCTTGTCCAATTCTTTGTGATTGTGCCATAAATATTCTATCATTATTTATTCCTTTGTGTCCCTTCGAATATTTTTCCAGTATCAGTACGCAAGTCCTTACACCGGTATCCGGTTGAAAGGTATCCTTATGCAGGGTAATAATAGCTTTGATATTGCAGTTGTCCAGCAGCCATGAACGATATGCTTCACAGGTAATGTTGTCCAATACCCCTTTTGGCAGAACGATACCCAACCGACCTCCTGGCTTCAACCAGTCGATGCAACGTTCCAAAAAAAGAAGTTCCGGGGATTGACGTGATAGGAGGTCATTATCAGATTCGGAAAAAATATAGGAACTATCCTGTTGTTGTGTATATGTATGTCCAAACTTAAAATTTCTCAAAATATTTCGGTCGGATATTTGGGAATCTGCTTTCTGACCAGAAAATGGCGGGTTTGTCACGATGATAGACGGTGCATTTGTTGTATTTGCAAAACAACGCGATTTAATCCAAGGATCCAGTCGGTCATATTGATCGATAGAGTTTCCTCTCGTCATTCCTGTTTGTCCGTCACCGGTAAGGAGCATTGCGCATTTTGCGATTTTTACCAATCTGGCAGCAATCTCAACAAGGTAGATGCTGTCTTTAATCGTTGTTAATTGGCGGTCTCGTGCTGCTGACCCATGTTTTGTAGACATGATCACTTTGCGACGCAAATAACGGAACATAGCGGTGGCAAATCCCCCGCCACCGCCGGCGGGGTCGAGTATTCGGTCGCCAATTTCGGGGGCTAACATTTTTACCATCATATTGACGACAAGCCTATTTGTAAAGAATTGACCTTGTTGTCGCTTGAGGTTGATGTGGGTGAATTGCTCGTATGTTTCTCCCATGAGATCCCAGTCATCTGCGTCATCATTACATGCAGCAAGATTCCACTTTTGTAATATCCCGACAGCTTCCGCAATACAGTCATTGCCAACGGATATTTTTTCATGGGCATCAAAAATATCCGGATATTGATCTGCATACTCTCTAAAGAGGGTTTGTATCGTGGAAGCTACTGCGGCTCTTCCTTCTACGGTTTTGAAGTTTTCGTCCGTAATCCAAAAACGTGGATATAGACCGGGACCGGTTTCGTCTTGGATTTTTGCAAGCAGGATTCGCACCATATCCATCGCTAGATCAAAATCTTCATTCTCCATCCCACGCCCATATAACTTGTTGTGACAAGTTGCTAGGAGAAAGCGTATGTTATGCGGGCGTTTAAGCTCTTCTTTTTGGGGGATGGCGTCGTGTTCAGACTGCCATAATTCGCGATAGAGTGGAAGGGATTGAATTTCTTCCAGCCTTCCGATTTCTTTGGTTTTGCGATATATATTGATTTGATTGCCGTTTGTCCACACTGCACCTACGGCAGACGTGTTAAATACATAGGAAACAAGCTGATTGTAACCATCTGTTACATTGGGTTTCTTGCATTCTACAACAAATAGAATATTTCCTTGATCGCCATCTAGTGCGGCTCGTTTATTGTGGTAAACAACAATGTCTGCGCGAATGTCAGCACCGGTTTCGTCCTGTAAAATCTTTGATCCGCTTTGAATGCTAACTTCTCTGCGGATGATTTCTTTCGGATAAAGGTAGTCTTCGTGCAGAGTGCGGATAAAAGTTTGGCGCACAATTTCCTCTGGTGTAGTTTTTAAGATAGTTCCCGTGAGATAGTCAGAAATCGTATCGCCATAGTTCATGTTTTCAGTAGCCATAGGAATCCTCTCATGCAAAATAGAATTATCTTTATATCATATAGAATATCATAGATTCCAAAGAAATTAAATGAATTCCATCAGCATACTGCCGAAGAATTTCGTCACGATGAGATCCCTTCGGAGTGCCTTTTTCTGTGTGAATTTTGGGAAGTGCCGATAAAGCCCATCGAGCCGTCCTGACGGACTTCATTTTATCAGCAATTCCTTTCCGCATAAAATATGCCCGCCCACGAGGAGGTAAATCTTCGTGGGCGGGCGTTTTCGGCTGCTCCGGCAGAGGCAGGGGTTTCTCCCTATTTGGGAAGTTCTGATGCGCAGAGCCTCCCGCGCAGCTCCCCCATCGGGGGCTGCGAACGAATATATATCATTTGTAAGGGCGAAGCGTATTTTGGATTTTGGGTATGTGCGTGCGGACGGGGAATTGATGCGACATATGTCTGCGGCAGGATGGTATACGGTGCTGTCTGCATCCGCACCCTGCGTTAGGGGACGCCGTTGGGTGTTTTTGTGTTTGCGTTTTGCACTGCGACGTGCGATGGCGGTATCTCCCGCCTGCCCCGCGTGTGTCCGTGCTGCGGTGGTCTCCGCAAAGGTCGGCACTGTCCGCAGATGCCGATCGGCGGCGCGGGGGTGATATTTGGAGCTCCCCTTAGGGAGTCCATACCAAGTTTTGTCTGCGTGCAAGCACGCAGGGGGCGTGCAGCCTCTTCGTTCATCTGCACCTGAACCGGGAGTGACCCCTGCCCCTGCCGGAGCAGCCGTCATCTTGGCGCATCTTTTCCGTCTGCTCTGCGTCAATCAGTCCTCAGCATAGGGTTCCTGTGCTTCCGGCTGATTTTCTTGATTGGACGAAAAATCTGCGCCAATCCGATCACGGCCTAAAATACGCTACTTCCCCTCCAGCACCTCGATGATCTCGGCGAGGGCACTGCCCGCATTGCCGCAGATGCGCTCGTAGATAAGGCGTTCGGCGGGATCTTCGCTGATGGTGCTCTCCGGAATCGGGAGCTGTAGCGTGAAGTCAACTTCGGTGCGCACAAGTGCCTCGTCGAGGGCGCGGGAGGTGTCGGCTGCCGTTTTGGCAAGTACGTCCTGCATGCGGCGGACGGCATTCCGATCGTAGTCGATCGTCCTCACCACCTCGATGTCGTAGCAGTAGGGCGTCTGGTTGCCGTCCTTGTTGAAGACGTAGCCCTTGCCCGCGCCGCGTTTCATCCTGCTCTCGGAACGCTGCTCCGCCATATGCGCGAGCGTGCGCAGGAAGCGGCGGCGGGCCTTGTTCTCCTCAGCGGCGGTGTCGAAGTTCAGCGGCATCGCCGCCTTTGCCGCCGTGATGGCGCGTCCGAGCCGTTCCTTTTCCTCCATGAGCGCGTGCCACGCACGCAGCACCGTCATGGGATGGTACGCCATGCGTGATTTCTCGCTGCAGTCCACGGCTTCATCCGCCTGTTCGGGGACAACCTTGCTGCGGAGGTGCTTCTCTGTCACCGTCATGATGTTGTCTGTGTCGTCCAGATACGAGCCAGCCTCCTCCATCAGGCGGCTGAGTGCCTTCTGCATCTGGAATGCTTCTTTGAGATTCATGCGCTCCTCCTTCTCTGTCGATTGTTGCACGGCTTACACGCGCTCGTACTGTGCGTTGCCTGAGCTGCCCGGCTTGTTGAGAAGCTTGACATTGGTAATAGAGCCGTTGCATACCATATCACAGAATGCCTTGCCGATGATCGAGGCGAAAGGGCGGAACTTCGCCCAGTCCGCGCCGAAGAGCGTCGGCAGGTCGAACGGTGCCCCGAGCGTGCGTGCATTGATGTGTGCAATCGCCTCGATACAGGCGTGGGACACGATCAGGTTGCGGATACAGGTGGTGTCGGGGATACCCTTTGCCGTTGCCTCCGCACGGATGAAGGTATACTCCTCATCAGATACATGGATCGTTTTCATGATGGTCCTCCTTATTCATATCCATATGTATCAATCGGGTATAAAATATTTTTTGATGAATTCATCGGGGAGATGCGGGCACCCGCGAAAAACAGCATGAAAAACAGTGAAAACACGCCCTTCCGAACGCGTTGGAGGGGCGTGTTTCTGTGCAAATATCAGTCCTCGGCCTCGCCCATCCACTCATCATCGAAGAGTGGGGCATCCTTGACGAGGTCGGTGATCTCCTGCCGTGTCTTTTCGATCTCCTCGGCGGAGAGAATGGCGGTGAGCGGCTTTGCAAGGAGAGAACCGATGTAGGCGATGTCCTCTTCGCGCATCCCGCGTGTGGTGGGGTTCGAGGTCGACAGGCGCAGGGCGTGGAGGAACAGGCCGGAGGTCATCGTGGGCACGCTGTCGGGCTTGACGCGCATTCCCATGCGGCCGATCGCCTTGACCGCCTCCCGCATGTCGATGCCGGTTGCGGTGGAGCCGAGGACGAGGTGCGTGTCCGTTCCGCCGCAGAGGACGGAGGCACCGTGGTCGGCAAGCGTCCGTGCGAGCACCTGTGCGTTCTTGACGACCTGCTCACAATAGATGCGGTATCGCTCGCTGCCCGCCTCGCGCAGGACCACGCCGAGCGCGGCAAGGTGGTTCATATGCAGTGCCTCATGCCCCGTATTGATGACGGCGGCCTCCATGCGCGCGGCGAGATCCTGCTTCGTGAGGACGATAGCGCCGTCGGGACCACGCAGCGAGTCGCGCGTGGAGAAGGTGACGACATCGGCGAACGGCACAGGGGACGGCACCATCTTCGAGGCGACCAGTCCGACGCTCTGGCTGATGTCAACCCAGAGAAGGGCATCGACGCTCTGCGCGATCTCAAAGAGGATCTGATAGTCGATCGTGCGCGGATAGCTCACGGGCGAAAAGATGATGAGGCGTGGTCGGACCTTTTCCGCCTGCGTCCGGACCGCCCCCCAGTCGATCTCCTGCGTCCCCGGCTCGATGCCGTAGTTCTCGAATGTGTATGAGAGTCCCGCGACGTGATCCTTTTTCCGCAGGTTGAAGGAGAGCACGGTATCGCCCGACTCAAGGAGCGCCTGAAAGACGACGCGCGAGGCGGCGACGATGTTGCCGAGGCGGACAATGGCGTGGTCGGCGTGGAACAGTTCCTTGACGCGCTCGCGGACGATGCCGACAAGGTGCAGACCGCCCGTCGGGGTATCGTCCCTCCGGTCAAAGAAGCTGTTTGTGAGGATGCTGCCTTCAAGGTACTTCGCGAACGGCGACATGGCGTTCATATTCGGCATGAGGGAGAGTGTGTAGCGCTGGCGCTCGCGCTCCTCCTCAAGCAGATTGTAGATCTCGGGGTCAAAGGTTTTCAGGTGGCTGACGACTTCTTCACGTTTCATTGCCGATTCCTCCTCGGGCAGAGCGTAGATCATTTCTGTTTGTCCAGTATAACACAATGCGGCGAATAGTTCACCCTATTTGTTGATGCTTCTGAATATTTTATGATGGAAACAGAAAACTCCCGCACGGGCACGCCGGCACATATACGGGAGCAGGCAGGAGGTTTCCCGGAACAGGTTTTTGCGGATGTTCCGTATGGGGATTCAGAAGCTCAGAAGGGCCAGACGAGCGGGATGACGACAAGGCAGACGATCAGCGAGACCAAGACGAGCGGAACGCCGACCTTGACATAGTCCATGAAGCGGAACTGTCCGGGACCCAGGACGAGGGTGTTCGGCGGGGTTGCGACAGGCGTCGTAAACGCGCAGGATGCCGCGATGCCGATGGCCATGACGACCGGATAGGGCGATACGCCGATGATCTGGGCGATGGAGATCGCGATTGGCGCGAGAAGTGCCGCGGCTGCCGTGTTCGACATGAACTGCGTGAGCCCGCAGGAGAGGACGAACATCGCCGCGACAATGACCATCGGAGCCGGATGGTCGCCGATGAGTCCGATGACAACATCCGCGATGAGTTTGCCCGCGCCGCTGTGCTCCATCGCGTTCGCCAGAGGAAGCATTCCCGCGAAGAGGAAGATGGTCGTCCAGTCGACGCCCTGATATGCCTGCTTCTCCGTGAGGCAGCCTGTCAAGACGCAGAGGAGACCGCCGATGATGGCGGAGGTCTGCATGGGCACATGGATCTGCTTCTCAAGCACCATCGCAGTGACGACGCCGATGAGGATGACGGCGCAGATCATCATCTTGCGCGGATCCCTTGTCTCCTCTTCCTCCTTGGCAAACGCTTCACTGTCCACGAGCTTCCGCGGACAGAGTCTGCGACCGATCGTCAGCATGTAAATGATGCCGACAATGGAGAGGGGGACGCCGATCCATGCGAACTCAAAGAAGCCGAACGGGGTGAGTCCCGTCGCCTCAAGTGTCGCGCTCATGAGGATGTTTGGCGGTGTGCCGATCATCGTGACCGTACCGCCGACATTTGCCGCAACCGCGAGCGCCATCAGCTGCGGTGAGACCGGCAGGCGTGCGGCGGCACAGATCTGGATGACGACGGGCATCAGGCAGGCGACCGTCGCCGTGTTCGAGGAAACGGACGAGAGCACGATCGTTATAAGCATCAGTGCAGCCATCAGTGCACGTTCGTCCTTACCCGATTTCTTGACGACCGCGATGCCAATTTTTTGTGCGAGTCCCGTCCGGAACATCGCCGCGCCGATGATGAACATACCGGCGAAGAGGACGACGGTGGGGTTGGACAGCCCCGAAAAAACCTGTGCGGGCGTGAGCACTCCGAGGAGTCCGAGTGCAATCGCCGCACCCATTGCCGTAACGGCGAGCGGGATCATCTCGGTGGCGAAGAGGAACGCCGCCACAGCGAGAACACCAAGCGTCAGCATTGCTGCATCCATGAATACATCTCCTATTCAGACAGTTCTTTCTTAGGGAAGCACTGATAAAATAGACCCTCAGATTGGCGTAGATTTTTCGTCTGTTTGAGGAGGCAAACCGGACGCAGAGTGGTGCTCTGTGGAGGATTTGCCGACAAAAAGCGGGCAAAAAAGATGCGCTAAGATGGCGGTGCTGAATTTATCAGTGCTTCCTA
>CALALM010000378.1 GCA_937925565.1 uncultured Centipeda sp. | reverse complement strand
GCTATATTGCCTATGGAACACAGGGAACAAAAATTTTTATTCAATGGGAAAAAGAAATGGCAGATTTTTTCTCCTGTCTGTCATTTCACTTCTGCGACTCTTTGGAAGAGAAGAATGCAATGGAATCTGCCTATCCGGATAGTGTTGCTGTCGGACTGCAGTATTTTGAGGACCTTGGTTATCCAAGCTTTGAACCCTATTTGAAATATCGCAGTGAGCAGCATACTGTACGCAGAGTTCTATGGACGCCACGCTGGACGACAGATCCGGTAGTCGGCGGCAGTCACTTCCTTGAATATAAAGATCTCTTTGTTGACTTTGCCGAGAAATACAGGAGTGATCAGTTAGAATTTGTCATTCGTCCGCATCCGTTTATGTTTGATAATTTTATCCAGCGGGGATACATGACGGAGTGCGAGGTCGCGGCATATAAAGAAAAGCTGAATGCATGTGGAATTACCCTTGATGATGGGGCATGTACACCGTTTGAAGCACTTAGCCGTGCAGATATCTTGCTGACAGATTTTTCATCCCTCAATATGCCCTTTTTCTTGCTCGAACGACCTATGATCTACTGCCCAAATGGTACGGAGCCGACCGAGGATTATAAGGAAATGCTTCGTGCCAGCTATGCTGCCGAAGATTGGGCGCAGGTGGAGTCTCTTTTGGAGATCTTGATTCGCGGCGAAGACCCTGCGGCAGACCGACGCAGGGCGATCGTTGCCGCATTCCGTGAGAAACATCTCGGTGCGGCAAAGCGTATCGTTGATCGACTCAAAGCGGATTATGCAGACCGTCTGCATCCAAATAAAGTATATCTGCCCGATGTTGAAAAATGGATCTTTGATCAAAAGAGAGAACTCGTTTCTGTGATAGCAAGCGGAAATGAGGAACTGCTTCAAAATTTTTGTGCACAGAAGTGGTATGCACTTTATTTGACGCTTATGCCCTTGCGTTTCCACGATGAAAATCTGGTGTGGGGAGAAGAGCAGATCCTTGGAAAACTATTGGAAATGTATGAAACTGCTGAAGAGCGGGGCTCTCGTTCTTGCCTTGTCCTCGCTATGCTGCTCTTTGCAGATCCATTGACGCTTCCTGTACCAGTTGAAATTGAGCTGTGGCATGAAAATCTGTATCTCGATATACAAGAGATCTTCCGACAGTATCGCATGGAACGTGGTGTTCTGTGAACGTGGAATGGAGTATCGTGTGTGATATCGACATTGGAAAAACAAGTGAGTTCCATACGGATGGAAGAAGAACATTTTATTCGGCACATTGTTGAACAGCACTTTGGTTCAGATGCAGCAGACAGCCCTATTTTGCCTCTCAAGGAAGGAATGACAAATGACTCTTTCCTGTTTTCTGTGCATGGTCAGAAATATATCTTTCGGCATAATGGAAAGGGAACAGAACTTCTTGTTGATCGGGAAAATGAGAAGGACATCTATGAAATTCTTAGTGCTACGGATATTACAGAACATGTCATTGCGCTCAGCATAGAGCCCGGCTATAAAATATCACGCTACTATGAGGGCTCTCATGTCTGCAACCCCCAAAATATGAATGAGGCAGAGTGCTGCATGAGGGCTTTGCGTTCCTTTCATGAGTTCGGATTGACAGGAGCGAAGGTGTTTCACCCATTTGAAGCGATATGCCGCTATGAAGAAGTCCTTTTAGGTGGGGTGAATGTCCATTTAGAATACGCAGAGGTGCGGGAAGCCGTGTTTTCTCTGCAGACATTCCTTGCACCCTTTTTAGAAAACAGTCACACCCTCTGTCATATTGACTCGGTGTCGGACAATTTCCTGTTCGTTGAGGGGCGGGAAATGCCTTACCTCATCGACTGGGAGTATGCAGGACGTTCGGATCCTCTCATTGATATTGCGATGTTTGCGATCTACGCGAATTATACGGAGGAAGAGACCAATCGCCTGATCTCGGGGGATTTTCCGGAAGGCTTTGATGATCAAACTAAGGCGAGAGTGTACGCATATATGGCAGTCGGAGGACTCCTCTGGAGTTTGTGGTGCGCTTATAAGAGTTCACTCGGGGCAATATTTGGCGCGTATGCAGAGAATCAGTTCCGTTTCGCAAAGGATTATCCCGCAAAGGTGCACCATTTGTTGGAGACTGTATGATTATGCGCTATTCTTTGTGGCTTTTGCTTGGCGTAATCAGTGGCTTTCTCTTGGGCTGCAACAACTATCTATATGCTGTTGGAGCACGATCTGTATCAATAGAGGATGCAGGGATCCTGCTTCCACTCGCCTGTACGGCTGTCAATGATGTAAGTGCTGCTGTATTCCTGCTTGTTGTGAATGGCTTACGTGGTGTTCTGCATTTGATTCATACCGTATACAGTCGTTCTGGTGCCTTCCTGTGCATGGGAGCGCTGTTGGGCGGTCCATTGGGGCAGGTCTCCTACTGTCTTGGCATCCTTTGGGCCGGTCCCACCTATGCTTTGGCTCTCTCGGCGCTCTATCCTGTCATTGGCTGTATTCTTGCACGAGTTTTTCTGCATCAGAGAATGACTGTGCGTATGAGTGTCGGCATTGTACTTGCTGTTGCAGGTGCAATCATTACAGGATTTTCGCCGCCTGATTTTACTGCACATCTGCTCTTGCCC
>CALALM010000377.1 GCA_937925565.1 uncultured Centipeda sp. | reverse complement strand
CTCGACGAGTATTTTGCATTCATCGAAAGGCTCCGCAAGAAGCACAAGGTGCTCGCCGGCATCGAGGTCTGCAATTTCCAAGATCAAGAAACCGTTGCAAAGATTCTGCGTGCCTATCCGTTCGACTATATCATCGGCTCGGTGCATTTTCTGCGTGGTTGGGCGTATGACACGGGTGCACTCGTGTCAGAATGGGAGAACCATCCGCTTGCGGATATCTACGAATGGTATGCGGAGGAAGTGGAAAAACTGGCGGCGGGGCTCTATGATGCGCTCGGGCATCCGTTCAACATCCGTCTCTATCGACACTTCCCCGATTTCGATGTCACGCCATATCTTGTGCGCGTCGCGGCGGCGATGAAAAAGGCGAATATGATCGTTGACCTCAACACGGGCACGTACTACCGCTATCCGATTGAGGAGTTCTCGCCCTATCCCGACTTTATGCGCATGGCAAAGGAATACGGTCTGCCGATCATCACGACCTCGGACGCGCATCGGCCCGAGGACTGTGCACGATACAACGAGGAGGCAGTGCAGTACGCACGCTCCTTCGGCTATACGGAGCAGATTCATTTCACGGGGGGGCGTGCACGGGAGATTGTGACGCTGGACTGAGAGAGGAGAGCAAGAGATGGGTACAAAGATCAGATATGGAGCAGGGCTGCTGCTGACCTTCTTTTTTCTGCTCGCCGTGTCCCCGGCGGCTTTTGCCGACGACGGGCGTGCTTGGACATGGCTGAGCTCGAATGATAAATACTCGAAATTTTACGCGCCTTCCTCTGTACGCGTGGCAAAGAGCGTCATGCTGCCCGGGAAGCAGCAGGTGGTGGCAACGGAGATCACCGCAGATATCAAGACAACGTTCAGCTATGAGGGGGCGGAGGAGACGATCCGCAACTATAAGATCGGGCATGTGATCGCGAACCCGAACCTGCTCTCCTACAGTATCGCGCAGGTTCGCGTCGTGCCGCAGAACCGTTTGCTGCAATACGTCGGTGAGACGTTCTACGATGCGGCGGGCAACGTCCTCTGGTCGAAAGGCATGGGGACGGAGAAAGAGATGAACTCCCAGCAGTTTGATGAGGAGTTCTATGCCGCCATCGT
>CALALM010000376.1 GCA_937925565.1 uncultured Centipeda sp. | reverse complement strand
AATGCAAACTGATCAACTATGACAAGCATTTCAAAATAACAAAGCCACTCTTAAAAGCTGCTGACGGTCTCAATCATGCCGAAATCGTCAAAATCTGTGACGACGCCATAAAGACCTCCATCCTATCAGATCAACCCTTGAGTGTAAAACAGATTGCATATCTATTGCGGGAAAGGAAAAACATCTATTCCTATAAGGAGGCGTAAGATAAATGGCAGTCGACAAAAAGAACATTTTTCTATCCCATACGGCTGCGCCATATCCATATTCCTCTGATTCCCATTCTATGACAAAGAACTATCCGCAACGGAATCCGGTTGCTCATGCAGCCTATATTCAGCGAAAGCTATCCGAAGCCTATGCTGCTCATAACCTTACACAGAGTCAAGTCGCAGCGATTCGATATAAGGACGGCATTTACCTCGAGGTATCCGGCGCTGCCGGACATGATTTAGAAATACAGGGATTGGAAAGTCCCAGACAGGGAATCCGCCTCGTAAATATAAAAAAGGATCCTCAGACACAAACAGAAACCGCACTCGTATACATCCCCAATGGAAAAGAGTCCTATCTCATCAAAAAAATTGAAAGCTATGCCAACGAAAAAACACCGAAAAACCATCCCAGATACAACGACTTAGTCAGCAGCATCGAGGACATTCGATTAGCCCTGTTCAAATCATTTTGGTTCGATTCTCACACGATGTTCCCAGATGAAGAGCCCGTATGGTGTGAACTTTGGCTGCGTTTTGACGCGAGGGATGAGGCCATCAAAACTTGCGACAAAGTCGAAGAAGCCTTTACCTCCGTGTGTCAGTCACTCAACATCCCGATTGACAAGAATCGTATTGTATTCCCCGAACGCCTCGTAAAACTCATATATGCAAACGCCAACGATCTAAGAACACTCGTTGAGAGCTGCTCTTTCATTGCTGAGATGCACCGAGCTCCCGAACCCACATCCTTCTTTACAGATCTGTCAAATGCCGAGCAAACAGACTGGTCAGACGAACTATTATCCCGCACAACATTTGAACGGGAAAACGTCACCGTATGTCTATTGGATACAGGTCTGAATTCTGCGCATCCATTATTAACCTCTGCTGCAGATAACGACCATATTCAATCGGTCGATGCCTCTTGGCGAACAAACGACCATCACGGACACGGCACCGAGATGGCGGGCGTTTCACTCTACTATGATTTGAAACAAGCACTGCTCTCAAAATCTCCGCTGAAGACAGCGCACGAAATTGAATCTGTAAAAATATTACCACCGACAGGAGAAAATCCACCCGAACTATACGGAGCCATAACAGCGCAGGCCGTCGCGCTTGCCGAAATCGCGAATCCAATGGCAAAGCGTGTCCTATGTATGGCAGTGACAGCTCCCGCCTATAACACCAGAGACGGCAGCCCGACCTCTTGGTCTGCCGCAATCGACAACATCACATCCGGTGCAGAGGAAAATGATGAAAAACGCCTATTTGTGATCAGTGCCGGAAATGTGCAGCCGAACGAGTTCGGCTCAAGTCCATACCCGGAGGCAAACAGACTGCACAGCGTCGAGAGTCCTGGACAATCATGGAACGCCATCACCGTCGGTGCTTACTCCGATGACAGCACGATCAGCGATCCTGTTTTTCACGGGTTCACACCTCTTGCCAAAGCTGGAGCACTATCCCCCTACAGCTCAACGTCTTCTACTTGGGACAAAAAATGGCCGATAAAGCCGGAAGTTCTATTCAATGGCGGCAATGTTGCATCCAACGGCACCGACTATGATGCCTGCTCCGACCTTTCATTGCTGACAACGAATTATCAGCCGCTCAGAAAACTGTTTTCAACCATCTGGGCAACAAGTGCCGCCACAGCACAAGCTGCGTATTTCTGTGCACAGCTGCTCAACGAATATCCCGATCTATGGCCGGAAACCGTTCGCGCCCTGATGATTCACTCTGCTTCTTGGACGCAGGAAATGAAAGCGCAATTTTGCACCGAGGATACCAAAAGTAAAGGCAGACGTGATCTCCTGCACACGTGCGGCTATGGCATCCCAAACCTCGCTAAGGCAATGCAGTGCATGAACAACAGTGTCAACATGGTGATCCAGGGAGAACTGCAGCCCTTTGACAAGAAAAGTATGCACGAGATGCACCTGCATACCCTTCCTTGGCCAAAAGAAGTTCTGGAAGAGCTAGGCGAAACTCCTGTTACATTGAAATTGACCCTGTCCTACTTTATCGAACCGGGGCCGGGCGAGGTCGGTTGGAAGGACAAATATCGCTATCCGTCCTGTGGACTTCGTTTCGATGTCATCAACTCCAACGAAACCAAAGAGGACTTCCAAAAACGCATCAACATGAAGATGCGCGGCGAAGATAAAAAAGACAAAGGCGATGGATCAAGCGGCAGTGACCGCTGGTACTTAGGCTCAAACAATCGCGATGTCGGTTCTATTCACTCCGACTTTTGTGATCTGAGTGCCGTAGAGTTATCCGGCTGTAACCTCATCGCAGTGTACCCCGTTGTCGGATGGTGGAGAGAACGCGATTATCTGAAACGTTATGACAAGAGCGTTCGATATTCGCTTGTCGTCTCCCTATCCACACCGAGCACAGACGTAGATTTATATACACCTATTATCACGCAGATTACTCCTGCGATTGAGATTCCAATTCCGACGCAAAGTTCCTCATAAAGACGATGGCACATATCCGCAAATTGGATATGTGCCATCGTCTTTTCAGTTCAACATACTCTTCCAAATTTCGCCCACATCACGTCCGCACTTTTTCAAAGCGATATTCCTGTGTGGCATCGGGGTATTTCATGCGATCCAGCGGACTCATAAACATTGAGAGTGGACGCGCATACATGCCGTACGTTCCGTGAAGTGCCTGATAGACGACGAGCATCTCGCCCGTCTCTGTATGCTCCGCCACAGTCTCGATGCGGTAGAGATGGCTCTCTTTGAAATGCCGCCATATTTCGCCATGTTTCGGATATTCACGCGTCACTGTTCTTCATGTCCTTTCCGGAAAAAGTCATTAATGAGCTCAGTCGCTGTACTGATATATTGCCGTTGAATTACAAAATAAATACCGCAAGCAATAAAGACAGTAATCCAAAAATTACCCATCATTCGGTTGACTTCGAATTGTTCTTTGACGGAAGAAATAATCTCTGTGATCTGGTTTCCCGCCAGACCAATCATCAGCCCCAATACGACAACGATCCAAAATGTACGCTCTGCCTCCTTAATATGCTGTTCTATTTTTTCATGACGTTCTTGCTCCATTCGTTTTCGTTGTAGTTCGAGTGTGGCTTTATCAATCTCTGCAGCTTTTTGTGCAACGATTTCCTGCACTATTTGGTTTTCCATATCTGCGAGAGCATAATTTTTTAACTCGGGATCAATATTTCGTGTGGCAATATATTTTTCCAAGGTATCATGTAATTTTGACATACTATGCCCCCATCAAATCTTTGACAATCGCATGAACCTTTCTCTTATCTTCCTCGCTCAAATCATCCAATCGCGGAGAAATAAATTGATCCTCATCTTGATATTTAGCATCCTTTTTTCTGTCATAGAGTTTTGATGTGGTTATTGTTCCGCATACTTCCTCGAAAACCATCTGCCCAATGGTCAGGTCAGGGTAAATGTCAATGATATTAGGGGTCGCATTGTAGAGGCCAAGATATAAATATCCGGCAAAATTAGGATTCATATGTTGGGCAGACAAAAGCAGCCCGATTTTCGTGAATGTTGTGCGAGGACGAATATGTGCCGTCAGATTTGTCGGGATATGAAATTTTTCTCGTGTTTTCACAAGAATGTACTCCCCTGGCTTGATGTGATACCCCTTAGATATATTCACTTCTCTCGTAGCAAGACGAATCTGCTCGTTATTTCTCAAATCAACGGGGCGATTGAGCAACTGATATGCAACAACGACATCTCCGGATGAGATATCATA
The DNA here is from genome assembly GCA_937925565.1 of uncultured Centipeda sp. Lineage (GTDB taxonomy): Bacteria > Bacillota > Negativicutes > Selenomonadales > Selenomonadaceae > Centipeda. The sequence goes on along the minus strand of CALALM010000376.1, from coordinate 24,696 downwards.
GGAAACCGCCTGCAGGCGGTCTTCTACAAACGGCGTTAGGAGCTGTTCTGTTTCAACCAATGTTCTGATCTCATTATCTGACAACACCATAAAAAACACTCCTATGCAACAACTATATAAATGTATTAATTATAATCCTTTATATCTCTGTTGTCAAAACCTCACGAGAGCTTCGGGACATGATGCCGTTCATAACGATATCACGTCCTACTCAACTACTCCTCAAACCCTACATCCTTTGCGCCGAGTGTGCGTGCATTCTCGGAGACGGTGCGGATGGTCTGCGGCGAGAAGCCATTGTCACTTTCGGCCTCCACTTCGAGGGAGATGGTGACGCGTGTGCCGTCCTCGGAGGTGAGGTGGCGGATAACCTCTTCGACGTAGTTCTGAACGTCGCGGTTGATGCGGGTCGTATCGAGCGCAGCAGAGAGGAAGAAGTGCCGTTTTTTCGCAGGTACAGGAGCGGATGCCGTAGGGATGGGACGTCCATACGGTGATGTGCCATCCGCCACGCTCCCATGCGCAGTATCGGCGGAGCAAAATGCTCCCCCCGTCATGTCGCCCTGCCCATTGCCGCCATACGGGGCGGCCGTGTGCTCTCTGTCCGATGCTGCAGCATCCATCTCCGCCTGACGCTTTGCTGCATCCTCGGCAAGCTGTTTTTGCGCGACCGCCATCTTCACGAGAAGGGCGGACTTATCGACGTGTGAAACCGAACGGTTGAACATCAGGTCGATATAGCGCGTGCCATCAAATCCCGCTGCAAGGGCAAAGTATTGATCGGAGTTCACGCCGTCGCGGATTGCCTGCATGAGGACATCAGACGAGGCGCGGCAGATAACAGTAGGTGCACAGCTGCGCCCACAGTGTCTTGATCTCAATGTGATCCGACGATGCCCAGAGGAGCGCATCCAGCTCCATCTTGAGCAGCATGGGCGCCCAACGGGGGATCAGAGACTCATCTGACTGCGCTCTCTTTGCAGCCTTCGCAACAATGCTCTCATTGCCGCCAATGCGCAGCTTCTCCCACTGAATCGCCTTGACATCCGCAGTCTTGTCAACCGAGGGGACAAGCAGCCAGCAATACGCCGCCCGCAGCTGATCCTCCACCGTGTCGTTTGCACTGCGCAGACTACTCTCCGTCTCGCGGTTCTGCGCCGCATCGAGATTCAGCGACTCGCTGTCGCTTTGAATCGACTGCCACGCCAGATAGAGGCGCACATCCTGTTTCAGCTTATCCAGCAGATCCGCATCCGGCGCGACAAAGAGAAGCATATTGCGATAGATGCGCGGTGCATCTCCGCGACGATTCAGCAAATCATCCGCCGCCACGAGTGCGGGGCTGTCCATCCTATCCGCCGTATGCACATCCGTCGGACGCAGGAGAACGAGCCGTGCCGCCTGCTCATCCGGTACATCCAGAGAGGACGCGGGGCAGATATGGAGTCCCGCAAACGGGGACTCCTTTTTGCATTTGCGCAGACGCTTCTCCATCTCGCGCAGCACCTCGGCATCCGCAATCTGTGAGGCACGATCCATCACCGTCTTGCGCAGCGTCGGGCGTGTGTCGTACCAGTACCGATTGCGCGAAGGATTCGTATAGAGATACGAGAGTGAGGTCTCAAGCGTACTCAGCGCATCCTTGAACACAGAGATATTCTCGCCGGGCTGAACGACGCCGAGGGAGATACGGGCGGACTCGATACCGCGCACCGTCTGTGCGCGCACACTCGGCGCAGAGCCGAGCATGATCGTACGCGCCACACGCCGCGCCGCGAAGAACTTGCCAAGGCGCGGATTCTCCTGATCCTTCTTATAGGGCGTTGCCTTCTTGCCGTCCACCTCGCTGTCCACGAGTGCGATCCACCCGTCGGGCAGATAGCGAGTCAGCTCGTCGCGCACAGACGGAATATCCATCGGCAGAGAGCCGGGCAGGATGAGCAGCCCCGCGTCGCTGCCCATCCACAGCTCATGAATCACCGCCGCCATCAGGCGGAGCACGCCGCGCGTCCGTTGAAAACGCTCCAGTGTAGCCCAATCCTCGTAGAGGCGGTCGAACACCTCGGGGTGAATCGGATAGCACGAGATCATACGCTCACGGTACTCCAGCTCGCGGGCCTCCACGGGAAATACGTCCTGATTCGCATGGTACATCTCGCTGAATGCCGCACAGACGCGGTCTCTGGCATCCGTGTCCTCGCAGTCGAGGAAGAGGCGGCGACGCACAACCTCAAAGCCCTCGTTCGCCGTCACGGGCTTCCAGATCGCCTCCATGCGCCCAAAGGTATGTGCGATACTCTCAAGCGCAGCCTGGCCTGCCGCACCGCCAATCTCGATCTCCGACTCGGGGATCGACGCGACCACGAGACTGTTCTCACTCGCACGTGCCGCCTCGGTGATCTCCTGGATAAAGGAAATGAAGTTGTCAAACGAGCCGGCAGGAAGACCGTCCACACCATAGATTTTCTTTGCATAGGCGACCAGCTCATCCATGAGGATGAGGCATGGCCCCGCCGCGTCAAAGAGATTCTTCAGTGCCTCCGAGCCGGGCGATACCCCCCTCTTGTCCGCCTCCTTCACATAGTCGTAGAGCTTCGGATTGCCCGCCGATGCAGCGAGCTGTGCCGCCATCTCCCCCCACAGCGTATGAATCATCAACCCCGGCATGTGCGGCGGACGCTGCACCCGCGTCGGGTCGATGGCAGTACCGACGAGCACCGCCACGTTCGCCTTTGGCAGCGTAGACAGCCCCGCATGCGTGAGCACCGGCTGCACCGCTGAGATCTTGCTGAGCGGTACCGTTCCGCGCAGCATGTGATAGAGTGCGAGCATACTGTGCGTCTTGCCGCCGCCGAATGCCGTCTTGAGCTGGATCACCGGCTCGCCGTCCTTGCCGCCGATGCGTCGAAGTGCCTGCATGAGCAACCCCGCCATGCCCTCGGTCACATAGGTACGCGCAAAGAACTCCACGGGGTCGCGATACTCGAACGAGCCCTCGCCGCGTGCGACCTGTGCGAGATCTGCGGCGAACTCGGCGTTCTTGTCCCGTCCCGCCGCCACATCCGGATGAGGTTTGATTACGTCGCGCCAGCTCGGCAGGCTGCTCAGTGGGACAGACTGCAGGATGCCGCTCGTGTTAGGGACGGCTGTTTTGGGTGCAGAGACCGCCGCCGTACCATTCATCGAGCCGGCAGCCGAGCCATAGCGCAGCTCGCGCAAAATCTCGCGGATCTCCTCTGCACTATCGGCGTCGATCGACGCACAGAGACGCGCCATCGTATCGAGCGCACGCCACGCATCATCATCGGAGAAATCCTTGCCGCCGAGATGGGCGAGATCATTACGGACACCCTTGAGTTCCTTCACCCAGGTACGATTGCTCACCGGCAGCTTGCGTGAGAAGATATCACCCCAGTGCAGGTCAAAGAGGAGCAGCGCCAACGCCATATCGAGCGAGTCGACGAGCGTCCCCCAGTCCCCTGACAGCGGCAGACTGCGCTTCTGGTCATCATAGAGGATATCCAGAACGCCGTCCTCCCACCAGTCCGCCCCATAGGTCTGCTTCAACTCCTTGCAGACATAGTCCGAGAGTGCAAAGAGCAGAATACGCTCTCCCTACCGCACCTTTTCGTGATTGCTGCCCATCCTACATTCCTCCTGTGAAATGTCTACTCGGCGAAGAGTCCGCCCTGATTCGCGCCTTGTTCTTTCTTGATCCGCGCGGCGACTTCTTGGATCGCCCGCCAATTCGTGACCAGCGTGTTATACGCATAGGCTTCCTGTGCCCAACCTCGCCGCTCTGCCGTCTGGAACAGGCGATAGGCGAGTGCGCGTGCTTTCTCTGCGTCCTCCGAGGAAAGCCCCACAACGATCTGCGCCGCGCCCTCCACACCATCCACATCGAGCGCATGGGCGAGACGCTGAACAACTTGCCATGTCACAGAGACGTCGAACGTCCTCTGTGACGCCATCTCATCGCGCTGCAGGAGGCGTACCGTCCCCCGCTCCGCGAAGAGGATGCCCTTCTCCCGTAGGCGGTCGGTGCTCGTGTTCTTCGCACATACCAACACTTCGACATCACCGAATTTCACTTCGCGGAATGCGTACTGCTTATAGAGCGCAACGCAGAAGATCGTGTCCCGATCGAGTTCCCCGTCCTGCTCCGAGAAGTACTGGTCGAGCTCCTGATTGATGATCTGAAGTGCCGTGCGCACCGTCATCGGCGTACCGTCTGCCTCAAGAACCTGCGCATAGCGCGAGTAGACCGCCATGCCGGGGCCAATTGCGCTCTGTTCCATATCGACGGGTGCAATATTGCTCTGCTGAAGGTTCACAATCGCAGGCCGCAGCTCACGTTTGAGCGCACTCAGGAAGTCGCGTCGCGTGCAGATCGGCGCATCGGCAGGGCGCTTGCGGCAGACGAGGACAATGGAGGATGCGAGGGCGTTGGCCTTCTGACTATTGGCCCGCCCTGAACTCTCGGTTTTCATCGGCCAAGTCCCTGTAATAGATAGCCCGACCTGGAGAATAGCCGATAACATTGTTTCCCATCCAGTAGATACTGACCGCTGCTTATCTCCGACTTTATCCAATTCACGTTGTTTAAAGGCATAATAGATCGAAATTGGTATATCTTCTCTCGCCATTATCTTTATTTGAGTAACTGCCTGAAGCATTCCCTCTTCAAAAAATTTCTTTGCCTGATCTTTCTGTCCACCGAAACGATAAGGGGTAGCAACCAGCTCCTCTATCTTGGGAACAAGCATTGTCTTAAATAGCTCGGGATAAATATCTTTCAGATTTTTACGTAGCCACACATAAAAAAAATCGGATAAATCTGCATAGCTTATATTGTCATAGTAGGGTGGATCAGTAGAAACCATGACATTACGCCCCTCTTTATCTAGTTGGGCATCAAACTGTACTGCATTTCCTCCCATGGCAACTCGTGGATATGCTCGAATAACATTAACCACCTTATCGAGTACAGCCTCCCAACTCCCCCCTGCCTTAGAAAAAGGATTTGATTCCGCATAGTCCCATACCATTGGAATTGCCTGTCGGGCAAAAGTCTCGCGTAGGGCACCACGGTCATTCATCCAACTCACAATAGCGGATGAAATATTTGTCAATTTATCTATGGATAAGGCTAAATACACAGAAACGGCCTGTGCATATTCCACGCTTCCTACATCGCGTTCAATTTGTTCACGCACTTCGGTAACAAGGTCGCAAAAAGTAGTAAGGGCTACAAGTTGACGATTCGTAAACAAATCCGATGTCTCATTGAACCCATACAGTCCTACATTAACACGAGATTTACCATGTAGTTCACCCGAAGGATAAGAACTTGGTTTTTGTATGAAAGCTGCACTGATCTGCTCCTCATCAGGAGAAATATAAATTCTGCCAGAATCCCCTTTTGCTGCAACAGCCATCAACTGACTTGCGATGCGATGCGCTTTCCCCTCTCCACGTATGTAGTCAAATCCCACGGGCGTATTACAAAAGACACAACGCCCCCCGAGCGAGCTACAGTTCCATCAACTACATCTTTCCCGCACCTCACAAAATAATGAATTTTTCCATTCTCAGCAGTTGGTTCTACAAATATCTCATCATTTCGTTTCTTCGATAGCCAGTCGTCCTCCGTGAGTTTATTCTTCTGCGCCTCGGGGTTCACGGGCGGTTGTCCCGCAAACTTCGGCGGGATCTCGATCATCGCCTTGTTGATCATGACGGCAACGGGGTTGAGGTCATGAGCATGTGCCTCAAGCCCCAGACGCTGCGCCTCAAGGGGAATCGTCCCACCGCCTGCAAATGGATCGAGCAGAGGCGGCAGATTCCCGTCCGTGGACTTCATGATCTCCGCCTTTGCCGCATCCAGAACCCTCTGATCGTTCGCGTTCTCCCATTTCACGAGCTGTTCAAGAATACGAAAGAGCCTCTGACGCTCCTTCTCCTGTGCTGCCTCCGTTGGAAACTCCTCGGGATGTGCAGATGGATCATCGACGAGCGACGCCCAGATCACGGCACGCGCCGTCGCCGTTGGCTTACGCGATCACCACAGATGGAGCGTTGACGGATGCCCGTGGCGGATGGATTTCTCACGCGCGGATTCCGCGTTGATCGCATCCAGCGGGAGCGCGACCTCGATGAGTTTCTTCTTGTATGCCATGATCCTACCTCCGCAAGAGGACGGTCGCGCCGTCCATCAGTTCCTTTATATCATAGTTCACGCTCGTTGCGGCGAAGTCCGGACGTTCACGGAAAGGACGCTGTAGATACGTCGTCCGTGTGCGTGTGCCAGCTACGGCAACGAGTGCAAGGATGTACTCAGCGGGCTTGTTGAACGCCGTGAGGATTTCGTTCTTCGTGACGGTGACGGTCGCAGCATCCGCCCGCCGCCCCTTGACCTCGATGAAACGCAGCGGCGCATCGTCCGACGCACGCAGATGCATCGGAATCTCGGACTCCACATCGTAGCCGACCTTCTCCGCACTCACATCACGCGGCACATAGCCAAGCGAGCGTTCAATCTCCATGACGGCATTCATCGCCGCCTGCTCGACTGCGCTGCGTGCCACTGGATCGACAGTGGTGCTCTCCACGCGCCCCATGAGCGTGTCCAACCGTCCGCGCGGTATGACAAGCGCACCACCGACCACGATGGGTGCGGTCGGCGCAATGCGTTTCTCCATGTCCAGCTCTATAAGCCGTCTCTGCATCCGCGCACTGAGTTCCTCTGCACGCTGCGCCGCCTTCTGTGCATTCAGACGGGCATTCGTCTTGCCTGCGGCTTCCTTTTCCCGGAGTTCCCCGGCACGATAGTCCCAATACTGGATCTCTGCGGTCAGACGTTCCGTGACCGCCTTGATGGTCTTGTCGATCCGTGCCGTTCTACGCTCCCGTATCTCTTTCAGATGGGTTGGAATAAGCTCGCGTACGGCATAGCTGCGTGCCATCCCCTCCACATCATGCGAGAGCCAGTCCTGCTCCGCGAGGAAGGTACGCAACACCTCTATCTCATTCGGCGCGGGCGCACGATAGTCGAGATAAGGTGCATAGCCCGCATTCGCTGCACTGCCGTCGGCACGAATCTCGACGAAGTGGATGTGCTTTGAGATGACGCGCTGTCCACCGCCGGGGAGCGGCACACCGTCCTGTACGGCATCCTCAATATAGAAGAGGAGACGCGCGTCCGTACCTGCATCGTTCTCATCCACAAAGATCGTGCCACGCTTCATCACGTCCATGCTGCGCTCCCGCACGAGGTCGATCACGGCCTCGAGGAGCGGATGCCCCGGGGCAATCAGCGCAGCAGCTGCCTGTCCCTGCACGGCGCAATACGCCTTGTCAAACGAGATGCGCTCATAACGTCGGAGTACGGATTCCCCCGTGCCGATCTGACAGTCACGATTCCGTACGGCAAATGGCACGGAGGTAATCTCATAGCGTCCGTTTTCACGCGCATGGATTTTCCCGCCAAGCTGGCGGAATGCCGCGAGGAAGAAACTCTCGATGAAGTACGGCTGAAGCCTGCGCGCCTCCATGCGCTCCATATCGGCACGGATCGCCGTGACGCTGTGTACGTCCATCGTGTCCTCGGTCAGCGCGTTTTCGTCCAGCAGCTTTTGCAGCTCCGCACGGTCGAGACTCATATCGACGACCTGATTCAGCCGATCACGTACCTCCTGCCGGTTCCCGTAGCGAATCGCCTCGACGAGAAGATCACGCAGCGGACGGTTCTCGAAGGTGAGTTTGCCGAGCACGTCGAAGACCTTGCCATGCAGTGCCTCACGCTCCTGTTCCAGTTTGTCAAAGAGCCGCTGGAACACCATGCCCTCACGCGTCTCCTTGCTCACGAGGTTCCACAGGTGACAGACCTCCGTCTGCCCGATGCGATGGATGCGTCCGAAGCGTTGTTCGAGGCGGTTCGGGTTCCAAGGCAGGTCATAGTTGACCATGAGATGTGCACGCTGCAGGTTGATGCCCTCGCCTGCCGCGTCGGTGGCGATCAGGATGCGGACTTCCTTATCCTGTTTGAACAGCTCCTCGACCTTGCGTCGATCGTCGCGGAGCATGCCGCCGTGGATGGTGACGACCGCTTCCTCACGGCCGAGCAGGGAGCGGATTTTATCCGTCAGATAGCGCAGTGTGTCTCTGTGCTCCGTGAAGATGATGAGTTTCGCACGCGTGCCGTCCCCCTCGAACATGGTGGCGTCGTCCTGCAGCAGCTTCGATAGCTCGTCCCATTTCCGATCTGTACCGCTCTGCCGCACGCTGTCCGCCATGTGCTCAAGATCCTTTAGCATCCGAATCTCCGCCTCGAGCTCTGCGATGGTCTGCGCGGCAGATGCCTGATCGACGACGCGCTCCTCCGTGTCCTCCATCTCGGCTGCGGGCAGATCGTCGTCATCGTAGTCATCGGATGCGGATATGCTGTATGCCGTCGCCCGCCGGCCGATCTGCTCCTCTGCGAGACGCTGCTCCATGCGCTCACGCCTCCGACGGAGGGACTGATAGATCGCCTCTGGCGATGAGGCAAGACGCCGCTGGAGGATGGTGAGTGCAAAGCCGACGGTTGTCTTGCGTTCCTTGTCCAGCTGATCGGCGCGGTTGAACTGCTCCTGTACATAGGATGTGACCTCTGCGTAGAGTTTTTCCTCCATCGGAGAAAGGTCATAGTTGACGGTGTATGCTCTACGCTCGGGGAAGAGCGGCGTACCGTCGAATTTCAAGAGGTCCTCCTTGACGAGGCGGCGCATGACATCGGATACATCGACTGCCTGCGTGCCGCTGCGCGCAGCGCCCTCGAAGCGATCGGGGTCAATGAGGGACATAAAGAGCTGGAAGTCCTCCTCTTTCCCATTGTGCGGCGTTGCCGTGAGAAGCAGGAAATGCCGCGTGAGTCCTGAGAGTAGGCGTCCCAGCTGAAAACGCTTTGTGTATTTGACCTCACCGCCCCAGACGGTCGCCGACATCTTGTGCGCCTCATCGCAGACGATGAGATCCCAGTCTGTGACACGCAGTTTTTCCTGAATCGCTTCACTCCGTGCGAGCTTGTCCAGGCGGACGATGCAAAAGTTCGTCTCCGCAAACACGTTGCCCGTCACAGCAGACTCGATGCGATCGTTCGTCAGGATCTCGAAATGCAGGTTGAATTTGCGATAGAGCTCGTCCTGCCACTGCTCGGCAAGGCTGCTCGGCGAGACTGCCCGGCGAGACGATCATACAGCGTTTCAGGTCACCGCGGATGAGCAGTTCCTTGAGAAACAGTCCTGTCATGATGGTCTTGCCCGCACCGGGGTCGTCCGCGAGGATGTAGCGGAGCGGCAGGCGCGGCAGCATCTCCTGATAGACGGCCGAGATCTGATGCGGCAAGGGATCGATGGCAGAGGTATGCACAGCAAGATAGGGGTCGAAGAGGTGGGCGATGTGGATGCGGTATGCCTCCGAGGCAAGGCGCAGATCGTCCGCATCTGCATCAAACGACCACGGCAAGTGCATATCGCTCACCGCAAGTCGCGCCTCATCCTCCCGATAGAGGATCTGACTGGAGAGCTGTCCGCGATCGTCCTTCACCGTGACCTCAAGCCCCATATCGCCGAACCAGCTCACTGCGACGACAGTCACGGGAGCATCGCCCACGATCCCTGTGACCCGCGCACCTATGGTAAGATCTTCCAATCGCGCCATCTGATTTCCTCTCGCTCCTTCTATGTCTTCTATTTTCTGTATATTATAACACAAGAATGAGAGTGTTGGGCAGTATATATGGAGTTTCTCGTAAGCTGCATTGCACTCGTCAATATACGCGCTTCTTGATCTCCGAGAATAGATTTTCTCCGCCGCGCCAATCGCTGCCGCTCTTCGCCATCGTTACGGTATAACGTTCATCGTCATAGTAGGTCAGCTTGTAATGCTTGCCGTCGGTAATCCTAAATCCTACATCAATCAGTGTGCTCTGAATCTCCGGTGTGAGTGTGCGATAGCCCTTCAGTACACGCTTTAGCTCCGTCTGCCGCTGCGCCTGTATCTCCTCACACTCATTGGCATTCAGCAAATCCTGCAGCACATCAGCGCATCTGAGATGGCGATCTTTTTCCTTCGGCAGACGATCCAGTTTCTCTGACAGTGCAGTACGTACAAACTCAAGCATTTCGCCTTGATAAAATTCCTTCTCATCGCCGTAGTAAAGAAGCGGATTTTCCCCCATCGAATCCACACGTGCGCGTAAGACGGCAAGCTCACTTTGCAGACGGGCATTCTGTTCAGTCAGAGCCTCGACCTGTGTCTGTGCCTTGACATACTCATCCCAGTATTGTTCTTTCTCCTTCGAGGTCTGCTTTCGGTTTTCCTCGATCCGACGCTTCTCTGCAAGAAGCTGCTTCGTCTGCCGACGCATTTGCATCATTTGAATGCCGTCCCATGTGTCCAGCCGCTCCCGCTTTTGTTGATTCATATAGCGGAAGATCATGCGCACGATCTGTGTCATGACTTTCTCCACGTCCATTCCGTCATACGGAATAAATCGCTTCGCTGCCGCTGATACGCTCGGGAAGTAGACCGCCATACCGCCGTTATAAACATTCTTCCCATGGCACAAGTCCTTCAACGTGCGGCTCACATCTTTGTCAGACTCGACCAATACATGAGCGACACCGCACAGGCGACGTGCCAGTTCCCCCTCATCAACGACACAGTGCTCTGTGAACCAATCCCGCGTCAGATAGACCACAGGCAGACGAAAAGCACCAGCATCCTCCAAGCAGAGCTGCGTCAACACCTGCTGCTCATCTGCAGTTGCACCAAAGGAATGCGGATATTCGGAAATGGTGAGCCCACCATCCGATCCAAGAACATTTTCCCGCATGAGCAGCTTCAAAAAATATGGCGGTTTGAATTCCTTGTGAAAGTAAACCGTGTTCTCTGTCGCTTCACGGCTGAGGTAGATCCCGATCTCCCGCCGCTCTGTATGGAGGATAAACTCTGTTGTCCAATGGACGCCATGTTCGCTCTGAACAAAATGCGCCGCTGCCACATCGTTATACTCCGTGATCTCAAGCATGTTCTTCATATCGCCCCAACGGTGACGATAACCGCCATCCCATTCGATGCCGTCGATCCGATGATGCGGACTGTCCTGATTCCAGCGAACAACAAGCTCGAAAAATTTTTCCTTGGTAAGCGTGTCCTTTACAGGAAGTCTTGTCGAAAAGATCAACATGGATTCATCGCATCCTCTCTACGAACCGATAACGATCAATATATCCAAGATAACAATTCAACTCTCTAGGGCTTTTTTCCTCCTTTTATATGCTTCCCTATTCGTACTTATAGTACATTATAAAAAAAGAGCCGGATCACTCTGACTCTCTCAAGTATGTGTCGATAGCATGGCGTGCCCCTCAAACAAAAACGAACTCGAACCTCATTTTAGAGAGTTACGAGGATGGGATTGCCCGTACTTTTCAATACGGCTGATATTTGACAGCCAGACACACAGTGCCAGATCATCTATGATAGTTTTCCTCCCCCTTTACTTTTTTCCATAATCGCCTTTACTTTTCATCATTTTATGCCATAATAAGTAAAGGAGCGAGGTGAACATCATGGTTTCATACGGTGGGCTGTTACAAAAGTTAAAATCCAGGCAACTAACAAAGACGGCACTTGCTGCGCAGCTGGGCATTTCCTCTCGAACGATCGCCAAAATCAGACGGGGTGAGAGGATCGCCGATCATGTGCTTGTGAGGATTGCCGCATTCCTCGATTGTACGCCGGAGGAGCTCTGTCGCAGTGTGTCGGACAACGTTCTGCTCCAGACGCTGCGCGACGAGAAGCAGATCCGAATGCCGGGCGGTCTGTACCACGAGCTTCAGATACGCATGACGTATAATTCCAATCACATCGAGGGCAGCAGACTCAGCGAGGATCAGACGCGAATGATCTTTGAGACGAATACCGTGGATGTTGCCGGAGGTGTTCCGGTCGACGATATCATCGAAACGGTCAACCACTTTCGCGCCATGGACTATGTGATCGACAAGGCGGAGGAACCTCTCACGGAGGACATGATAAAGGAGCTGCACCGCATTCTGAAACAGGGCACGAAGGATGCCGCCCTTGGATGGTTCGCCATCGGCGACTATAAGAAACGGGCAAATGTGGTCGGCGGGCGCGAAACCGCCGCACCGAGAGAAGTGCCTGCCCGGATGAATGCACTTCTTTCTGCATACGAATCTCTTCATTCGGTCACCATCCACGATATTATCTGCTTTCATCACGATTTTGAGCGCATCCATCCCTTCCAGGACGGGAACGGCAGAGTAGGACGCTTGATTGCACTCAAGGAGTGCCTGCGCCACGCCATTGTCCCGTTCATCATCGAGGATGCAAAAAAAATGTTTTATTACAGGGGGCTGTCCGAATGGGAGCGAGAAAAAGGCTATCTGACGGACACCTGTCTTGACGGGCAGGATACCTTCAAAAAGATGATGGCTATGTTTGACCTCTCCGTGGGGTGATCATATTCATTCGTATTCCCTCATCTCATTTCTCACCGCATATTTCTACCGGAGCGCCTCTGTAGGTTCTGATAGATCGCATCATCCTGCGCGCTGAAGCTCACGATGGTCACGCGCATGCCCGCATCCGGATGCGCGTCAAACCACTCCCGAATCGTCATGAGGGCGATCTCTGCCGCCGCCTCCTTCGGGTAGCCGTAGACACCGGTCGAGATGGCAGGGAACGCGATGGTATGCAGCCCGTGTGCCCGTGCGAGTTCAAGGGAGCTCCGATAGCAGGAGCGCAGGAGCTCCGCATCGGATGCACTGCCGCTGTAGACGGGACCGACCGTATGAATCACATAACGTGCGGGCAGACGGTATCCCTTCGTGATCTTTGCCGCGCCCGTCTCGCAGCCGCCAAGCGTACGGCACTCCGCGAGGAGCTCCCTGCCCGCCGCCCGATGAATCGCCCCGTCAACGCCACCGCCGCCGAGGAGGCTCCGATTCGCCGCGTTTACGATGGCATCTACGGCGAGCGTCGTAATATCACCCGCGAAATAGACAATCTCATTCTTCGATGCATTCGGCTCCAACATCATCACTCCTATTTGTTTGACATAAAGAAATCACTGATAAACTCAGCCCTGCCACCTTGGTGTATCTTTTTCCCCTGTCCTCGTCGACAAATCCTCCACACAGCGCTTGCTATGCGTCCGGTTTATCTCCTTGTTCGGATGGAAAATCTACGCCAATCTGGGGGTCTGTTTTATCAGTGATTCCTTTACTCAGCTCCGAGACATAGACCTTTTGCTCCAGCTGCAGGTTCTCCATGATTTTCTGCCGGCGTTCTACGCCCAACATGGCAGCAACTCTATTATAAAACTTCTCCCTATGATTCTCTTCCTTAAACATCGCGCAGGAGTACGTTCTACTCCACCGTCCACTCGTTGACGTTCCAAAAGAAGCCGATGCCGCGATAGCCGAGCATGCGGTTCGGGGTGATGCCGTGCACGCGTGCGTTCGTCACGTAGATGAAGTCGATATAGCAGATGTAGATATAGGGAAGGTCTTTCGTCACTTCCTCCTGAAAGAGCCCGTAGAGACGCATCCGCTCGGCGGTGTCGGTTGCGCGGCGGGCGGCTAGGAGGTATTCGTCCACGCGTGGGTTCGAGTAGTGGCCGTCATTCCCCCGTCCATTGGTCGAGAACACCTTATAGGTATGCGCATCCGGGTCGATCTCGTTCCCCACGCCGCTGAGGTATGCCATCTGCCCGTCCCAGTCGACCTTCGCGGGGGTCTCCACGGTGCAGTGAATTCCGACCGCGCGCATCTGCGCTGCCACTACGTTGGCGATATCGATGCGGCTGTACTTGTCATTCTTCACGGTGAGGATGAATCCGACCTCCTCTCCGCCGCGTGTACAGTAGCCATCGGAGCCCTTCCTGCAGCCCGCTGCCTCGAGAATCTCCTGTGCCTTCGCAGGATTATAGTTATAGTGCTCTACGTTCGGATTGTTGAAAGAACTGCGCTGCAGGGGGCTGTATGCAGGAATCCCATGCCCGAGCAATGCGTCATTTATGACTGCCGCACGATCGACGGCGTAGGCGATGGCAGGCAGCAGGTCGCGGTTGCGCTGCCAGTAGGGATGGGCGCAGTTAATCAGAATCGAGCTGTAGTTCGCGGTTTTCATCGCGTAGCAGCGGTAGCCGTCCCTCCCCTCAAAGGGTGCCGCAGCCCGTGGTGAAAGCCGCGCCAGATCTGCCGACCCGTCGGCAAGCGCCTTTGCCTCGGCGGCATCGTCCGCCATGATCTTGACGACGAAGCGATCGATCTTCGGTGCGCCGCGATAGTAGTCCTCATTCTTTACGAGAACGATCTCCTTGCCCGCCTCCCAGCTCTCCATGCGGAAGGGGCCCGTTCCGACGGGTCTGCGAAAGAAGTCCGTCGTTGTGAGATCCTGTCCCGCAAGGAGATGGGCCGGCAGGATCGGCTGCATCATGTAGTCGAGGAATGCCGCATTCGGTGCGGATAGACGTATGCGCACCGTCCGGTCGTCAACCTCCGTGATCTCACGCACCTCCTCGAAGTTCGGTGCATGGAGGGAGTCGACGAGCGGATTCTTAATCGCCTCGATGGTGAACTTCACATCCGCCGCCCGTAGCGGTTTCCCATCATGCCAGTGCACGCCCTCGCGCAAGTGAAATACGTAGGTATAGGTCTCGGGATCGTACTCCACCGACTCGGCGAGTGCGGGGACGATGGCATCGTTCTCGTCGCGGCGCATCAGCCCGTCGAACAGCAGCTGCCCGATCTCGGCGTGCTCATCCGCCAGTACATTGATCTCCTCGTAGTCCTTTGTGGCATAGACGAGCTGCGCCCCGTGCGCCTCATCGGCGCGTTCCCCGCCGCAGCCGCCCGCAAGTGCAAGCAGTGCAAACACCAGGCACAAAAACAGCAGCTTCTTCATCTCACCCCCCCTTTATCAAAGCAAAATTATGATTGGTAGAGCTTCGTTATCCCCTTATTGTATTCCTGCTTATTGTCGTGCATTTTTCAAAAATTTTCGCTCCATGCTGCACTGAATCAAGAAGGGGCTGTACGTCGAAACTTTTCAGCTTCGACGTACAGCCCCACGTTAGGAAACGCTGATAAATTCAGCTTGCTCTCTTGGTACATCTTTTTTCCTGTACTCCGATGGAGCCCCCTCCATAGAACACCACTCTGCGTCCAGTTTTCTTCCTTATTCAGCCGAAGAATCTACACCAATCTGACGGACTATTTTATCAGTGATTCCAAATTTTTGAGAGACTCCGTACCGCCTCCCGTGATAAATCGCTCCACATCTCCGCGGGTTGGATATGATGACTGCGCACCTCGCTTCTGTACCCCCAATGCAGCAAACGCATTCGCCCACCGAAGTGCATCTCTGACATTTTTCTCCCGTTCATACACGGCAGCAAAGCATCCAATAAAGGAATCTCCCGCACCGGTCGTATCCACTGCCTCTACCACAAATGCTGGAATCAATTCGGCTCCACCTGCATGCAGCCAAAGAACGCCCTTTGAACCGAGTGTTACAATAACATTTTTCATCCCCTGTGCAAGCAGAATTGCTCCCGCCTCCTGGATGGCATCCATAGTGTCGACCACATGGTTCGTGAGAATCTCCAACTCCGTCTCATTCGGCATGAAAAAATCACAGCAAGAGATACGTGCCATATCCAGTTCCGTGCTGGCAGGCGCCGGATTAAGCAAAATAGGTACACCATGCTCCCGCCCAAAGGAAACAGCATGATAAACGACATCGTAGTCGACTTCTAACTGCAGAATAATCATCGAACACTTCCGCAAATCCTCTGCTGCACGCTCAATATCTTGAACATTGAGCAGGGCATTCGCCCCCTTATGGATCAGAATGCGATTTTGTGCCGTATCATCCACCCAGATGCTGGCGGTTCCATTGGGAGCATCAACGTGCTTTATGTAATTTCCTCGGATTCCCTCTGCACGCAAATGTACATCGATATCCTGTCCGAAAACATCTGTGCCGACAGCAGTCAGCATCAGAATATCCGCTCCCATGCGTGCAGCAGCCACAGCTTGGTTGGCACCTTTCCCGCCATACGCGATCGAAAAATCCTTCATTGCAAGCGTCTCGCCCGGCTCTGGCATTCGCTGTACATAGGAGATTAAATCCATGTTGTTGGAACCAATCACGGCAATCATTCCGGCTTTCCTCCCGCTTCTCTAAGTTTTTGTGTGCTTTTTCGAATCTCGATGGTGGGATCAAGAATCACACGCCGAGGTTTTGTGTGACGAGAAATCTCCTGCAGGATGAGATCCCCTGCTTTATTTCCCATGGTATATGCCGGCTGACGGATAGAGGTCAGCGGAACGGCGATAATCTGTGAGAAAAAGATATCGTCAAACCCCATAACGGAGATATCATCCGGAACTTCAACTCCCTGATCCTTCAAGGCATTGATCGCACCGTATGCCATCATGTCATTCAAACAGAGAATCGCAGTGGGAGCCTTTGGGAGAAGAACAGGTATGGAGGCATAACCGCTACGGTAACGAAAATCCCCTTCAACAATCAGCGCCGGGTCATAGGAAACCCCATGCTGTTCCAGCGCTGTCGTGTAGCCGCGCAAGCGATCGTCATTCGTCTTGAGCCCCAACGGACCACAAATACATGCAATACGATGATGTCCCAGTGAGAGCAAGTATTCCACGGCCATATAAGAAGCTTTGTAGTTGTCGATCGAAACAGTGCTGAACCCGCCAGGCTCGTTAAAGCAATCGATGAGAACGACCGGCCGATTCATCTTTCTGAGTGCCGAGAGCGTCTGTCTCTCTTTTTCCCCCAAGGTTTCCGATGACATGATCATAACCAAACCATCAACCATCTGAGTATTCATCATATTGACGGAAGACAGTTCCAAACGATGCTTGTCATTGGAGTTGCCGAGCATCAGGTTGTACTCATTTTCGTGGAGCTTGTCTTCAAGCCCCTTTACAATCTCCGAGAAGAATACATTCGTGATATCCGGAATAATGAGACCGATGGTCTTCGTAATGTTTTTTACCAAACCGACGGCAAATTTATTCGGGTGATAGTCCATTTTCTTGGCTGTATCCTCGACCAGTTTGCATTTTTCCTCAGAAATACGGTGGGGTTTCCCATTAAGGACCAAAGAAACAGTGGTCGTCGAGAGCCCAGTCGCCTTCGCAACATCCTTCAGCGTTGTAGCCATCTTCCAATCCTTAGTCAAAATACGCACGCAGCAATTCGTCATAGCAAACAACGGCAGCAAGATATTTGTTCGTCTCAACGAACTCATCCGCAATGTGTGCGCAATCATCCCGTCCAGGGCCGAACTGAATGCATTGAAGTTTCGAGCAGTGACGAATGAAGATCGATGCATCCGAAAAAAACTTAATTCCCTTATGCATAGGCATTACCCCCGTGCATTTATGCACTATTTTCCGGAGGGATTGGACGGCAGATACCTCTGGGTCGATCGACACGGGACTCCGATCGTTTAGGACATCAAGGCTTATAACAGCACCTGTGTGCCCCCCACAGACCTCGCAGCAGATGCGCTTTATCTGCTGCAGAGCATCTTGGTTCGACAGATTCGGCGTCGTTCGAATATCAAGTGTCATCGTACACCGATCCGCTACCATATTCTCCTTTACACCGCCGGAAATTCCCGAAAGCGTGCAGGTCGCGTGCCCGAGCAGTGCATGATGAACCCCCTCAACATATTTGCGTATATTTGTGTACGCTTCATAAGCAGCATCAACAGCATTGACGCCTTTCTCAGGATAGGCACCATGTGCCGTCTGCCCCTGTACATTGAGTCTGACCCACAGCGACCCCTTGGAGCATATACCGATCGCATTATCCGTCGGCTCTGCAATATATAGAATACCGCCTTGGAGCGGGAGCTCCGCCGCAATCGTCTCAGCTCCGAGTCCTGACGACTCTTCATCCGCCGTCAATGCGAGGTAGATATCTCCTCTGGGCGACTCTTCCCGCCGTGCAGCGGTGCGAAATGCGCAGAGCATTGCTGCGAGACCGCTCTTCATATCGCTCGTTCCGCGACCGTACAGGAGATCTCCCTTCTGCGTGAGCTGATCGGGCGGGAATGACCAACGCTCCGGATCACCGAACGGAACTGTATCCATATGACCGCAGAGAATCAAGGGAGGTTCCTTCCCCGTACCAACAATCTTGGAAACAAGACTGGCTCTGTCCTCTCCGCAGGGTACGATATAACTCTCAGCAACACTGCCGTCCAAAAGTCCCTTGATTTTTTCAGCGAGCCGTTGTTCATTGCCCGGTGGATTTGTCGTATTGGTTTCGACAAGCATCTTTAGGACGGACAGTGCCTCATCACGATCCATCGTTTTTGCCTCTCTCAATTTGTCAGATAGTCAAAGATTCCCTTCCAGAGCATATTATAGCCTTCCCATGCAAGGAATTCCTGCGGCCCCCAGTGCGGCGCGCAGTCCGAGGTAAAGACGGCCGTCTTCCCCTTCCCGAACTGTCCGAATGCGACCAGAGGGTCTCCACCGATCGTAATGGGAACGTCACATCCCTCACGCGGAAGGACCTTGTTGTACCCAAGGAAATGCGGCCACGGATTTGGCAGGGAAGCCAATGCCGGATGCGGAGCCACAACCTGCGGAGTGATGCCCTCCGGATGTTCTGCGCGGTCGTCACCGGGAATACAAACAATGGGGAGAATATCCTGAACTGCGGTCTCTCCGTAACGCGCTTTCCCATCAATACCGGAGAACGACATATAACCGCCTACCATGAGGAAGGAGCCGCCCCCTTGAACATATTCCGCAATCGACTGGCAGCGGTTCGGAGCTTTGACACCGCGCTTAAAAGTATCATCCGAAAGCAACAGTGTATTCGAGCCGATATCGGAGAGCACAACGCATGCGTATTCAGAAAGTTCCTCTGCTGTACGGGGAAAGCGTTCCGCAACATACTGTCCTGGGAGATAGACGAGTTCATAACCGGCCTTATCAATCGCCTTCGCCAGGAACTCAATCCCCTCTTCATACACACTCGTCACAAAGGTGTCAAAGCCCTTCACATGGGTGGTAAAACTCGTCCACGATTCCCCCGCTACCAATATTTTCTTCATTTCCATAATAACTCCTCCTTATGCACAATAATTCATTATCAAATTCGCATATATCTTTATGGCATCAAGGTATTGCTTGATCTCCACATACTCATTCACTGCATGGCACTGTGCAAGCCGTCCGGGACCATATTGAAGCGTCGGACACCCCGCGATATTGCGCCACGTCCGAGAATCGCACCCGGCAGGAGAGCCGACAATACGGACAGGTTCGCCCATCGCTCGCTCATAGGAAGTCTTGAATGCATCGACAAAAGGATGTGCTAAATCCATCTCGAACGGATTCCCCGTCTGATA
This sequence comes from uncultured Centipeda sp., assembly GCA_937925565.1. Classification (GTDB taxonomy): domain Bacteria; phylum Bacillota; class Negativicutes; order Selenomonadales; family Selenomonadaceae; genus Centipeda. The sequence goes on along the minus strand of CALALM010000376.1, from coordinate 5,219 downwards.
AATACTGATCTTCGGTCGATGTTCCCTGAGCCACTCATCGCCGTCTGCACAGCGCATTACGGTATCCGTATAGTCCTTGACGACCTCATCGTACGTCATGCCAGGAAGATAGTGCACGCAAAGCTGTATGCAGCAGTAGTTCGGAACCGTAGACCCCGCCTCACCGCCCTGAATAACACCGACATTCCCCGATGGAGGCGGAAGCAGAATATGTTTATGTGTCAGGAGCCAGCGATGTTCCAGTTCCTCCAGAGAGCGCATAATCTTGACAGTCTTATCGATGGCATTCACACCACCGATCTTCAAACCCGAGTGGACGGCAACACCCTCTGTCTCGATTTTGAAAAAGACCCATCCCATATGGGCGGCAACCAGTTCATAGTCCGTAGGCTCACATACAACGACGGCATCTGCCTTTTGCCCATGCATCGCCGCAACGAGAGAGCCGTTACCCCCGCCCTCCTCATCACAGACCGAGGCGAATTTGACCGTACCCGGCAGCTCAAGCCCCGCATCCTGTATCGCCTTGACTGCCATGACCGCTCCCATGAGCCCTGCTTTCATATCACAGGCACCGACGCCATAGAGTCGTCCGCCCGTGATGATGCCGCCATAGGGATCGTATTCCCATTTCTCTGGATCACCGACGGGCATCGTATCAATATGACCGTTGAAGAGAATGCTCTTCGATCCGCAGCCGGTAAATTCCGCATAGACATTGAACCGATCATCATAAGCATGACCGAGATTTCCCTCATGATATTTTTCCCGACACGCTAGGATGACATCTTCCGTCAGAGGATCCTCAACGATACGAGAAGCTCCCATGGAGGAAAACAGCTGCTTCATATACAGCTGTCCCTCTTTTTCACGTCCGCCGCCGATGCCGTGCTCTATATCGTGCGTATCGATCTTCACCAACTCCACAAGATACTTCACATACTCATCTGCGTGTGCATCAATGAATTTCATCAGTTTATCCATGCGGGACACATCTCCTCTCCAGTAGATAGGACACGAATTCCGAGCGATGAAGGATTGTTTTCTCTAACCCGATCTTATGGGCAATCGCTCCAATCTGTGGTCGCGTAATTCGTGCCTCTTTGATAATGTCATCACGGCTGAATATATCCTCCGGCCGCCCGTCCGCGATAATATGCTTATTCGCCATGACAACAACACGCTCAAACGCACTGACAACGAACTCCATATCGTGCGTTATGACAACGACCGCCGTATTCTCTCGCTGCAGATGGTCCAAAATATCGCACAGGATCGCAATATGCCAGCAATCCTGTCCTGCAGTGGGCTCATCCCAGATCGTATAGCGCGGCTTTGTCGCAAGTACCGCCGCGATCGTTACAAATTTTCTAGTAGAGTAGGAAATATCAAAGGGGTTCATATCTCTGCACTCTTCGAGCCCTGTGAGGCGCAGAACTTCTTCCGTGCGCCGCCCGATCTCATCCTCCTCCATGTGAAAATAGCGCGGCATATACTCGATCTCTTTCACTACTGTACTGTTGAAAATCTGCTCATCCGGATTCTGAAAGACATACCCCACCATTCTCGCAACTTGGGCAGTCGTCCGATCCTTGGTATTGATGCCGTCCACCAGAACATTTCCCTGTGTCGGTCGGTTGAGCCCATTCATCATCTTGACAGCTGTCGTCTTTCCTGCACCGTTCTGTCCAACAATGGCGACGCGCTCGCCGGGCCGCACGGTAAGGTTCAGCTGCTCATTTGCCAAGAATCCGTTCGGATAGGAGAACGAAACATCCTTCAGTTCAATACCTTCCATTAGAATCCCCACCCTTCGCGGATCATGCGACAGCATTCCTCATCTGTAATCGGAATAGAGGGCAGCGGAACCCCAGCCTCTGCCAATTCGTATGCCAGCTGCGCAACCTCCGGCAGCTTCACGCCGAGTGCAGGAAGCCCAACATCAGACAGAACTTCCTGAGTTGTCCCGCATTTTACGATACTGCCGTCTTTAACAACAAGAACCTCATCACAGTAGGCCGCAATCATATCGATTTTGTGCTCCACGAGAATAATCGTCTTATCTCGTTTCTTCAGCTGCTCAATGATCCGAAAGATCTGCTGTGAGCCTTCTGGATCCAGCTGCGACGTTGGCTCGTCAATGACGAGAATATCGGGATCCATCACGATGATTGAGGCAAATGCGACACGCTGCCGCTGACCGCCGGAAAGTTCCGTCGGATTGTTCTGTGCAAGATGACCTATATCGAGCAGATCCAATACCGCAACGACCCGCTCAACAATCTCCTTCGGCGGAATGCCCAAATTTTCCAGCCCCAGTGCGACCTCTTCAAACACCGTCTTTTTGACTCCACTGATCTGCGTAAAGGGGTTCTGAAAGACATATCCAATGTCCACAGAAAGTGCATCAACATCCATCTCGGACATATCCGTCCCGTCATATAGAACGTGTCCCGAAAATTCCCCTTTGTAGAAATGAGGAATCAGACCGCGAATCAGACTACATAGGGAGGTCTTACCGCCGCCATTCTCACCGATCACACCGTAAAAACGGCCTTTCTCAAACGTAAAGGACACATCGTTCAGTGCCTTCTTATTCGACAGGGCATAGGAAAACGACACATGCTGCAGTTCTATCCGATCCATGTGTAAATCCTCCAAGCTATGAGGACCAAAAGAGCCAGATCAAACGCCCAAACGACGAGCTTTTCGGCGAGTGGCGGCTCCTTCAGCAACATCAGACTCGTATGCTTTGTCGGCGACGAGAACGCTCGCGCGTCCATTGCGATCGTCTTTTCCTCAGCATTGGAAATCGCACCGAGAACCAGTGGACCGAGAATCGGGATAAAGGCCTTCGCCCTCGTCATCATGCCACCCTCCGTCTCGATGCCTCTGCATTTCTGCGAATCCATAATCGTCTGCGCGGATTTGCCCAGATCAATTATCGTCTGAAATGCCGACAGCACGATGTAGGAGAATGTATGCGACATGCCTTTTTGCTCAAGCACCCAGACGAGTTCCTCCATCTCCGTCGTCTTGATGAAAAGGATGAAAGCACCACTGAACGCCATCACGAGGCCGGCCGATATAAGTCCCAGATGAATGCCCTCGGGGGTCACATGGATCCCTCCCAGTTGAAAGAGCACCTCAGAACCGTTCGTAAAAGCCGCGCGCACGAGAAACAACAAGGACGCGAAGAACACGACAATTTTCCAATATACCGAAACAAAAGATTTCAATCGGCCTGCGCACGCGGCAAGCAATACCATCACCCCGGAAAGGATAAATGCGTACACAATGTCAAACAGAATGAATGCCGATACCGTAAGTGACGCTAAAATGTTGGCCTTACTCATCGGATTCATATCGAGCAGCACATTCCCCTTGATACGAGGGCGCAGAAAGGCATCTGTAAACGACCAGTCCAAGCGGTTCATCTCCTCTCTCACGCTAAGATCAACTCCTCAGCACCATCGAACGCTTTATTTGACGCTGCAGCGGCGCGCTCACTTCTTCGACGGGAGAATATAGTCGCTCATTGGCAACTTTGCCAGGAAGTTCAAGGGCATGCTCTTAATGATAAAGTAGCAGACCAGAACGCTCAGCGTCTTATCTACCAGTCCGAACGTAAAGGAACTAACCGCCACGGCAACTGGAATCGACAGACCATCGTCATTAGCCCGGCCGCCAGAAGGCTGTTGCCATCTCCCATGAACCCGCCAAACAGGATAACATCAATTGGCACAGCCATTACCGTCGTAACGATCGCTACGAGGATGCCGAGAATGACGGCTTTCTGGAAGGAAAGGAAGAATCCCCTCTTTGAGAAATATGTCCCCATCAACGCCATTGCAAAACCGACAATCATATAGGGCAAAACTGTCGGAAGCGAAATGGCATTGATGATCTGTGTGATCGCCGCAACAATCAGTCCCGGCACAAGTCCACAAATACCTCCGATCAGGATGGTTCCAATCCCATCCAGCCAAATCGGCAGCTTCAGCAGAAGCGCAATCTGCCCGCCGACAACATTGACGGCAATTCCCACTGGAATCAAAAACGCCGTCAGCTTTCCAACGCCTTTCATGTGGTATCCTCCTATTTCAAGCTAAACCAAACTGTTTTCTTTCATGGCCTCTTACAAAACAGACGCATATATTTGATAAATCGTTTTATCTAAATATATGCACCATCTTTTCCTTACTGTTTGCGCGAAAGAATATACTCACTCATCGGCAGTTTGGACAAGAAATTCAGCGGCATACTCTTGATAATGAAATAACAAGCCAGCACGCTCAAGGTCTTATCCACAAGGCCGAATGAAAACGAACTGATCGTCACCGCAACAGGAATCGACAAGCCAAGGCTCATCAGCCCCGCCGCAACTATGCTGTTGCCAGTCCCAATAAAGCCACCAAAGATAATAACATCCATCGGAACAGCCATCGCTGTCGTAACAATCGCTACAAGGACGCCCAGCAATACAGACTTTCGGAAGGAAAGAAAAAAGCCTTTCTTCGAAAAATATGTCCCCATTGCGGCCATTGCGAATCCGACGATCATATAGGGCAAAACCGTCGGAAGGGAAATAGCATTGATAATCTGTGTAATCGCTGCAACAATCAATCCCGGTACAAGACCACAAATACCTCCAATCAGAATGGTTCCGATCCCATCCAGCCAAATCGGCAACTTCAGCAGGATAGCGATCTGCCCTCCGACAATATTGACTGCGATTCCTACCGGAATCAAAAAGACAGTCAGTTTTCCAATACCTTTCACAGTGCATCACTCCCATCTTGATAAAACGTTGCTCTGCATACCGATAAAACAACCTATCTCAATCATTTTCCATGTGCTCTTATTTGATAAATCGTTTTATCTAAAAGAATAATAGCACATCTGAAGAATTTTGTAAATCACAATTTTAAGATTTTTCTATATCTTGGTGCCATATTCATTTTAAAGGAACCACCGACAACCGGACAATCTCATTCTTCGATGTATGCATCTCTAGGATCATCTCTTCTCCCAATTATGCTCATTTGATTGCTATAAAATCCCATCACCTGACTCATCCCCATATTCTCAAAAATTTTTTCGAAAGGGGCTGCTGCACGAAACAAACGTGCAGCAGCCCCTTCATCCCCCCTATCGGGGTATCCTCTCAGACCATCTTTCGGTCACATCTTCTCCCACGCGGTAAACTCGTAGGCACG
>CALALM010000375.1 GCA_937925565.1 uncultured Centipeda sp. | reverse complement strand
CGTCGCGCTCGTGGAGGCGTGTGCGACATTCTACACGAAGCGCGGGATCTTTCCCGTACGCGACTACGTGGCGGCGGTCAGCGTCGGTGTGAGTGCCGGAGACGTACCGCTCCTTGATATCTGCTATGAGGAGGATTCCACGGCGATGGTCGACATGAATCTCGTCATGACAGGTGCAGGAGAATTTGTCGAGGTGCAGGGAACGGGTGAGGGGCGCGCATTCACCCGTGCAGAGATGAATGTCCTCCTCGATCTCGGCGAACGTGGCATCCGTGAGCTTATTGATTATCAGAAAGTGGCACTCGGCGAGACGCTCGCGTGGCTCCCGGGGCGGGAGGGGTGACGATGGAAGAAAAGGTGATACTCATCGCAACGTCGAATGCGGGCAAGGTGCGCGAGATGGAGAGGGCATTTGAAGGACTGCCCGTGCGCCTTGTACCACTCTCGCGCCTTCATGAAGTTCTGCCCGATGTGGGGGAGATTGCGGAGCCTGTGGAGGACGGGACGACGTTTTTGGAAAATGCGCGCATTAAGGCACATTACTACCAAGAGAAGACAGGTCTCGCCGCGCTTGCCGATGACTCCGGTCTCTCGGTGGAGGTACTGGACGGCGCGCCCGGAGTCTACTCCGCGCGCTATGCGGGCGTACACGGTGATGATGCGGCGAACAATGCAAAGCTGATTGCGGACATTCGGGCACATGGCACGGAGAATGCCGTCGCTGCATATCACTGTGCACTCGTACTTGTGTTTGAGGATGGGCGGGAACTTGGTGCAGAGGGCACCTGCGCGGGCTTTATACGCCCTGAGGCACGCGGTACGGAGGGATTTGGCTACGACCCGCATTTCTATCGCGCAGACGGGCGTTCAATGGCGGAGCTTTCTCGCGAAGAGAAGCACGCGATCAGCCATCGCGGCGCGGCACTCGACATGATGAAGACGTTGCTGCGGGAAAGAGGATTTGTATGAAGATCGGAATTGTCAGCGACAGTCATGGGAATACATCTGTATTCGAGGATATGCTTGCGATGCCGGGCGCGGCGGAGGCGGAGATGTGGCTCCATGCGGGGGATTTCGCGCCGGATGCAGATGATTTGGAGATCATGTCGGGCAAACGCGTTGTGCGTGTGCTCGGCAACTGTGATTTTTACGTGGATGGCGTGCACGAGGAGACCGTCGTCGTGGTTGCGGGACACCGCATTTTCCTCACGCACGGACATCTCTTCAACGTGCGTTTTGATACGGCGATGCTTGCACAGGCAGCGCGTGAGGCAGGGGCGGATATTGCCGTCTACGGACATACGCATGTGGCGCTGGAGGAGTATGGCGATGTGATTGTGCTCAATCCGGGAAGCATTGCGCGACCGCGTGACGGTCAGCGCGGCTCATTCATGCTTATGGAATTGAATGAGGGAGTCCCCCCACAGGTGACTCTCATTCGCATTCAATGAAGTAAAAAAATACGAAAGCCCGCATTTGCAAGGCTTTTGTCATATAAAAAA
>CALALM010000374.1 GCA_937925565.1 uncultured Centipeda sp. | reverse complement strand
CGCATGATCGCTGATCGGATGCCAGCGGCGCGGCGAAGTGCAGCCAAACATAACGACGAGAGGGACTCCTGTCACGGCAGCAATATGAGCTCCCCCCGTATCCACGCTGACAAGAAGATCCAGCTGCTCATAAAATGCCGCAAGCTCCATGAGATTCGTCTTTCCGCAGAGATTTTCAACGGGAAGTCCGATTGCTGCAATCACTTCTTCGGCATAGCCGTAGTCGCCCAGCGCACCCGTCACATAGAACGCAGCATCATAGCGCGCATGAAGTGCACGAACGACCTCCACAAAGTATTCCTTCGGCCATGTCTTCAACCCGAACGTCCCCTTGACACAGAGCCCGATCTTTCGCTTCTCCCCAGAGGACGAAAGAATTTCTGCCATTTTTGCTTGCTGCTCTGCTGTCGGACATGGCAGAATCGGGCGCTCATGTCCCGTCACCCCCGTGAAGCCGCGAATAATCTCCTGATACGTCTCCGCTTGCAGCGTATCATCGAGATTATGAGTAATCGGAACGGTATGCGTATAGAGCCATGTCACGCGACTCGGCTTATCGTCAAAGACACGGGAAGGGCCAATCCGGACAGGAATGCCCGCCAGCCAGCAAAGGAGCGCCGGCCGCAGTTTACGGTCAAAAGAAACTGCAAGATCAAATTTTCGTGCGCGCAGTACCTTTACCATATCCCACATCTTCCCCATCGAATTTTTCTTTGCTCTATAGTCAAAGAGAATTACATCGTCAATCACGGGGTTGTGCTCAATCACTTCACGCACAATAGGGCGCGACAACATTGTAATGCGGGCATAAGGATATATTTTTTTGAGCAGAGCAATTGCACTCGTTGTAAGGATAACATCGCCGAGGTTTACCATCGCATAGACAAGGATGTTGTGATACATCGTCACGATTTCAAAACCTCCCTCATTTTCTGGGCAATCTCCGCATCCACTTCATCGAGGAATGCAAAACGACGGCGATAAAGGGCACGCTTGCGCGTCGGCACCTCCTCCATCGTCTTGCGTGGCAGGACAAGAGGAATCTCATAAAACCGTTCGTCCGCCGTCCGAAAGCCGCCTGCCTCCTCCCAGAACGCCCCGAAATCTGTCTTGAGCTTACGGTTACGACGCACATGATTATTTGCGTAATAGCCCGTATTCGACACGGCAAGAATGCGTCGGACACCGAGAGCGCGTGCCGCTGCCTGTACCATATAGAGGATGAGATTTTTCGTGCGGAAGCGATGGGCACGCTTTGTCATCTCACGGACGAAGTCCTGCGCGTTCTCCGTATTCGGTCCCTGCATAGCGCCGATCACGAGCGTTGGCACGCCGTCCCTCTGATCAATCCAGAACATGATCTGATAGAGATGCGTGCCATCCACATCCATCATCACGGAGAGCAGCCCCTCCTTACGCTGTCCCGGCTCGAATTTCAGATAGGCATTCCACTCCATATCAGTCTCTGCGGAGCGCCATATCTCATGGGTCCGATCAAGTCCAAGCTCGATAAAGTCAGCGGCCTTCAGTCGCTCCTCCAAAAAGGCATAGTGCTCCTTGATGAGCTTGATGCGTGAGCGCACCGTCGAGCCCGCATAAAAAAAGGCGCGCGTTGCCTGCTCCAAGGGAAAGGGGTT
>CALALM010000373.1 GCA_937925565.1 uncultured Centipeda sp. | reverse complement strand
GACAAGCGCCGCCACATCCTCCATGCGTGCGCCCATCGTATCGATTTGCAGATCGATACGCCGCTCCCCCGTGAAGCCGATCGTTCCGTTTACGAGCCAGACCTCACGTCCGCCGCGCTCCATCGAGAAATCATAGATGCCGACTCCAGAGAGCGAACCGTCCGCGCGGAAGAGCAGGCTGTCAAACGGCTGATACAGGAGATCACCGTTCGTCGCCGAAACGCTCAGTTCCACATAGGGGTCATGGATATCTCCATGCACTTCGCCGCTGAAATCCGCCAGTCCCGAAAAGCTCAGGCGATCATCCAGCGCGTTCAGCAGCGAGAGGTCAACATGCCCGCCATAAAGGTGCAGATCGAGCGCGGAACCGCCGATGATGCGCCCCTCGACGCCAAGATCCGAATCATTCGCGAGGTTCAAGCTGAGAAAGTCAATCGTCACATCATTTTCACGCAGCATAAAGGACGCGCTCGCACGCTCCACGGGAATATTGCGGTAGGAACCGTCCGTCACCTCCGCACTGCCGTAGACCGTAAGAGCAGACCTCTCCGCCCCCTGCCCGCTGATGCCGAGGTCGGCGTGCAGGCTGCCGTCCACACCATCCGGCAGGGGCATATCTGCCGCGCGCAGCCCCGCAAGCGCAATGCCGTCGGCGGTAAGATGTGCCGTATAGGATTTGCTTTCCGTATTGAAAATGCCCGCACCCGAAAGCGTACCGCCAAAAAGTTCCCCCGTCAGATTCTGAAATGAAATCGCGCCGTCCGCATACGAAACATCTGCCGCCGCATTTTGGAAGGACACATCATTCACAGCCCCCTCTGTAGCCGTAAGGTGTCCCGTCGCCATGAGCGCAACGAGCGTTCCCGTCACGCGGATCTCTGCCGTCACGGCTCCCGCGTAGGGGCTGTCCGTTAAAATGCGGTCGACAGCGAAATCCTTCGCACGCACCGTAAGGTCGAGATAGGGCGCATCCGTATCGAAACGGATTGTCCCGTCAACACGTGCCGTCTGCCCCTCTGCCTCCGCCGTTGCCGCGAGAAAGAGTGCGCGTTCGTTGAACGTGAGCGCGGTGCTTGTCACCTGTGTCTCCGTGCCGTAGAGCTCTGCCGTGCCGCTTACACCATCTGCACGTCCATCGAGTGTGAGCACACCATCGACACGGCGCAGATGCAGCCCCACATGATCCGCTCGGACACGACGAATGTGCACATCCTCCGACAGGGTTCCCTCCGGGAGGAGTTCTAAAAGCGGCGTCATTTCCGCAGCATTGGACGACAAATAGAGCTCCTGCGTCCCTCCGACATAGGTGCCGCGCACACACAGGGGAACGTCCATAAGTGCACCCGTGAGATCATAGGATACATCACTGCGATCCACATCGACCGTTCCCGTAATCCCGTCCAGTTCATACCGTATGCCATCGCTATCGATCGTCGCCGTCGCATCGGCGAGACGAAAACGCCCCTCGAACGTACTCGGCGTCGTATCATCTGCGCCAATATCCCCGTAGTTCCATGAACCGTCCGCACGCCGCACAATATGCGCATGTGCACCCGTAAGTGAAATTTCATCAATCGAGGTTTCCGGCGTTAAAAGCAAAGAAAGCAGACGAAGCGTTACCCGTGCCTCGTCGGCACGGAGCACAGCCTCCGCCTGCTTATCATAGATTACAATATCGTCAAGTTTCAGTTCATGCAGAGAACGGATCTCCACCGAACCGATGTGCACAGTCGTCCCCAGCTTCTGCGCCATGAGACTCTCTGCCATCCGACCGACCTCGGTCATGAAGGCCTGAGCGCGCACAATATGAATGAGGACTGCCGCGCAGAGGATGACTGCAACCAACGCCGCAATCCCAACATACGCTCTCCGTCTCATAAAAACCTCTTATTTGTTCATCTCGGCTTCGTAGGAAGCGTTTGCCGCCTGCACGCGCGCCGCCGCAGCCGTCGCAGCATCCATCGGTGCGCGCACAGGAACAGAGCGCACCTCTGCCTCCTTCGGCGTCTCAAAGAGAGCATCATCATGCAGCTGGGCCGCCGCACGTGCATCGGGGGCACGTTTGCCCTCCTCCTCGGCTGCGCGATAGCGCACAGCATCGAGATCAACCGGTACACCCATTGCGTTGTCGAGACTCGCCTTGCCCGTGTTGTAAGTATAAAGAGCCGTCGAATAGTTCATACGTGCCGTCGTCAGATTATCCGACGCGCGCATCACCTCAAGATTCGTCCCGACGCCCGCATTGTAGCGAACACGGGCAATATGATAGTCCTCTTCCGCCTGCTTGACCGCCGTTTCCGTCGTCTTGATATTTTGCTCTGCCGCACGCAGATTCAGATATGCCGTGCGCACATCAAGGCGGATCTTCTCGTCCGCTGCCGCGAGGGCTTCCTCCGCCTTGCGGAGCGTCGCCTTTGCCGCATCGACCTGCGCCGCCGTCACACCGTTATCGAAGATGTTCCACGAGGCACTGACGCCTACTGCCCATGTATCGCTACTTGCATGGTCACTCCCAAAAGGATGCTCGCCCGCAATCGAGCGCGTCGCCGCCGCATTCACGGTCGGATGATCGCCCGCCTTCGCCGTACGCACGCTCTCCTCCGCCTGCTTTACGGCATAGACCGCCGCCGCACCATCCGCGCGGTAGAGGAGCCCATAGTCCGTACAGTCATCGAGCGAGAGCTCGTAGTCCGTATAGCGCAGCTCATCGTTGATCGTGAGCATCGTATCCGTCGGCACGCCGATCACATTGTTCAGCGTTGCCACTGCGACCTCATAGTTGTTCTTCGCCGTCGTCAGATTCTGCTGTGCGTTCGCAAGCTCCACCTCCGAGGCGAGCACATCCGCACGCGCCACCGTACCAACGCTGAACTGTGCGTTCACATCCGCAAGATGAGTCTGCAGCGTCGCCACTGTATCCTCGCGTACCTTCACCAGATTGCGTGCCTGCAGAATATTGAAATAGTCCATCGTCGCCGTCAGGCGGATCGACTGCTTTGTCTGCTCGAGCGCAAAGTCCGCCGCATTCAGTCCATAGCGCGCCGCCTTCCGCCGTGCATTCAGCGCAGCATTATAGACGGGCATCGAGATCGTGCCCGTATTGCCGTAGTTGTACTTGACACCGGACCCCTCATATGCCTTGCCGCCAACGCGGTTCGCCGTTGCCGACCACGTCAGCGTCGGTCCCATCGTGCGATTCGCCTGCGCGAGTGAGGCGTGTGCCGCATCCACATCCGTCAGCGACTGCTTAATCGTCCGATTGTTCTCGAGTGCCATCTGCACGCTGCGCGTAAGGTCCACCTGCATCGTCTCTGCTGATGCCGTTCCCGTAAAAATCCCAACAGCGGCAGTTAGGGCAAGCGCCCGTATCAATCGATTGGCAAAACATCCCCTATTTTTCAATACCATTTCCTCCTCGTCCGTAACAGGATGCACCCGAACGGCGGGCTGCTCCAAACATATTCAATACAAAGAAAATGTATTGACAGGTTCTCTCATTGTATCAGTTCCACTCTTTTTTTTCAAATAAATTTATTGTTATATAATTAGTGTGTTTTATATCCAAACTCAAATATGAATACAAAATTGATTATTACGAAAAAAACGCGGAGAGGACGAGCATAAACCCCTGTCCATCCGCGTTCGGGAAGACATTATCGACCGCCTCGGTGTGCTTGCTGACAAGACTGGACGCTCGCGCAACGAGCTCATCGGTCTCCTCCTCGACTTCGCCATCGAGAACAGCAAAGTCGTCTCCGAAAAATAATTTTCGCTTGCATCACAACAGTAAATCGTCTACTATAATTTAAGACGTAATTTTTAGAAAACTTCTTTATGTAATTGGATTTTCCGGAGGAGGTTTCCCATGTACGAGCACATTAAATTATCCGTTCAAGACGGCATCGCGACGATTACGATTGACCGTCCGTCATCGAACAATGCGCTCAATGCGCAGATGTTCCGCGATCTGATCAGCACGGTCGAGCACTGCGACGCCGATGACGCCGTGAAGGTTCTCATCATCACGGGTGCAGGCAAAAACTTCTCTGCCGGCGGCGATATCAAGGAGATGGCGACGTTCGAATTCATCAGCTACGAGCTCTCGATGCTGACGGGGCAGGCATCCCTCTCCCTGCGCAAATGCTCAAAGCCTGTCATCGCGATGGTGAACGGGGCGGCGGCAGGCGGGGGATGCGGTATTGCGCTCGGCGCAGACTTCCGCATCATGACGGAGGAAAGCTATCTGCTCACCGCATTCTCAAGCGTCGCGCTCCCCGGTGACACGGGCTGCGTCTACCACCTGCATCAGATTGTCGGACTCGCCAAGACAGTCGAGCTCATGGCGCTGAGTCCACGCATCTACGGCAAGGAAGCACTTCAACTGGGACTTACCACGAGGCTTGCACCCGACGGGAAACTCGAGGAGGAAACACTTGCATTTGCCGAGAAACTCTTGCACCGCCCGCTCGGCGCGATCGCCATGCAGAAGCAGCTCTATTATGAAGTCTTTTACCGCGACTATATGGCATACAACCGCCTTGAGGCGGAGAACCTCGCGAAGGCAGGCGCCTCTGCCGACCATCGCGAGGCGGTGACCGCGTTTCTTGAGGGACGGAAGCCGAAGTTTAATCAATGATGCGCACTTGAAAGATGGCAGTGCTGAATTTATCAGTGCTTCCCTAGCTGACATTTATTCGCCAAATAGAAGTCCCCCTCGGAAGTGATGATCCGAGGAGGACTTCGTCTGTTGCATCCTTAGTTGACAATAAGAAACGGCAACCGCAGGTGCTTTCTGCGATTGCCGCTTTTTATTGCCATGACATATTTAGGGAATCGCTGATAAAATAGACCTTCAACATCTTGTAAAAATATATACGAATATATATAATAACTGCGAGGTGAGCATATGACAACAGCGGAACTGCTTCGTCTTTTGAAAAAGAATGGCTACACCTTGGTGCGAAATGGAGAAAATCATGATATATATTTCAGCCCCATTACGAGCAATCAATTCCCTGTTGGTCGCCATGCCAAAGATGAAATTCCAAACGGTACACTGCAAAACATCCTCAAACGTGCCGGACTAAAAAAATAGG
>CALALM010000372.1 GCA_937925565.1 uncultured Centipeda sp. | reverse complement strand
TCGCGACCCCCACCTTGGCAAGGTGGTGCTCTACCACTGAGCTACTTCCGCATCCGTCACTGACATCTCTGTCAATCAACAAGAGATATTTTAACAAGAGAAGGGATTTCTGTCAAGGGATATTTTAAGCAAAAGGGCACGCCTAAGGGCGTGCCCCTCTATCTCATGTTACACCTTAAACTTATCTGTTTCGCTCTGCAGATCCGTTGCCATATCGGCGAGGCTGCGGCTCGAAGAGGCGATCTCCTCCATACCTGCCGCCTGTTCTTCAGTCGCGGCGGAAACATTCTGCGACTCGCTGCCGATGCCCTTTGCCGAGTTGTCAACGGCGCCCATCCCCTCGATGATCGAGTTCATATTCTCACGCAGTTCGAGGACGCGCTCGCTGACGGCGAGCGATGCAGTCTTGACATCCTCGACCATGCCCAGAATCCTTGAGAAGATCTCACCGGTCGCAGTGACGTTCTCCTTGCCCTTCTCTGCCTCACGGCGTCCTTCCTCCATCGAGGCAACGGCGCGGTCCGTCTCCTCCTGAATGCTGTGGATGAGCTCGGAGATCTGTTGGGAAGCGTTCTGTGACTCCTCGGCGAGCTTCCGGACCTCCTCGGCAACGACGGCAAATCCGCGCCCGTGCTCACCGGCACGTGCCGCCTCAATCGCCGCGTTGAGCGCAAGGAGGTTCGTCTGTCCGGAGATGCTGGAGATGATCTCGACGATGTTACCAATCTCCTTCGAGCGCTCGCCGAGCTTGCTGACAATCTCACCCGTCTGCTGCACCGTGATCGCAATTGAGTTCATCTGATCGACCGTCGTCTGGACAAAGGCGTTGCCCTCTGCGGCTTTCTCCGCCGTCGCCTGCGTCTGCTCACGCGCACGGCGCTGGTTCGTAATCGCCTCCTCGAGCCCGCGCTGGAAGTCCTGCACCGTAATGCGGCTCTCATCAATGATCTGCAGCTGCTTCTCTGCCGCCTCTGCCACTTCGGTGATGGACTGCGCAACGTTCTGCGTCACCTGTGCCGACTGGTTTGCATTCGCCGTCAACTCCTCGGAGGAACCTGCGACATCCGTCGCAGTCGTCTTGATCTTGCGGATCATCTTCTGCATACTCTCGACCATTGTGTTGAACTGATGGGCGATATGCGCAAACTCATCATCGCCATCGAGCTCGATCTTCGAGCGCAGATCACCGGATGCAATGTGACGTGAACCGGCGAGAATTATATCCACGGAACTCTTGATATTCTTGAGAAGCAGGATAAGGATGACAATCGAGATGATCACCACGATCGTCAATGCCACGATGGTCGTCATCCAGATCCCGGAGAAGATCTCCTCACTGTGCGCCATCTCCGCGCGCGCAAGGCGTACGCTGTCCGCCTTGTCCTCCTCAAGAATATCCGCCATACGCTTGTAGACAGCGGCCTGCTCATTGAACGCATAGTTTACAGCACCCTGCATGTTGCCGGCAGCCATCATCTCCGTTGCACGCTGCCGTACCTCGGCATACGCCTTACGCTCCTGCCTGAGCTTTTCAAGGCGTTCGAGTTTCTGCGCACGATCCTCCTCATTTTGGAAGGGGGCCTCCATGATCGCCTGCTCATACTCGTCATATGCGACGTTCAGCTTCTGCGTAAGCTGGGAGAGCAGCCCCGTCGCACGTTGGCGTTCTTCCTGGTTCGGCGCAGTGATGCGCATGAGCTCGAACTCGCGCCCCTCCGCCGTGAGTGACTGCACCTGACTGCCCACATTGAGCACATGCGCCCAGCTGAACACGCTGACCGTGTTGTTGTTGAGCACACTGCTCGCATAATTCGCATAGAATCCGTAGCCGGCAAACATGACGACCAGGAACCCGATGCTCAGGACAATTTTCTTTGCTACTGACATTTCTCAGTTCCCTCCAAAAATCACAAGAGATCCCTACCGCGCAATGCATGAAACATCCCTTTATAATATTTTTAATTATAACACCCTCTCTTTTAAAAAACCATATGGCAGCAATTTTTTTTCTATGCTATACTTACATTGTTCTTACAATAATAATAAACAAAAGGACGGACGACTATGGCAAAAATGTTAAAAAAGTTGCAACAGAAGATGACCCCACCGGAAAATCCGAAGCCGGTGCGCCCTCCGGGCAAGGACTATCTTCTGCTCATTCTCATGGCGTTTACCGTCATGGTCATCATCGCTGCATGGGAGAATCTGGACACCCTCACGCGCACGATGTATATTCTGCTGACGCTCTCACTCGCACTCACCTACACGCGCCGCCAAGCGGTCGAACGTCTCTCCGAGACGCAGATGATGATCGTTTCGCGCGCCAGCTTCGTCACCATCGGTATGGCGGGCGCTCTCTTCCTCTTCGACGCCTATCGGCGTTTCTTTGCATAGGAGCCCGTCGAACGAAAAAACACCGACAGTCATGTCGGTGTTTTTTCGTTCAAAGGCTGAAATTCTCTCCGAGGTAAAACTTCCGCGCAATCGGGCTCTCGGCAATGGTCTTGCTGTCGCCCTCAAGGAGGAGTTTGCCCTCGCTGAGAAGGTAGACGCGGTCGACAATGTGAAGCGTCTCG
>CALALM010000371.1 GCA_937925565.1 uncultured Centipeda sp. | reverse complement strand
ACTCATCGCGCTGGAAGCCGTCAAATTTCTCATCCACAAATGCATGCGTGAGCTGACGCGCACGGTCGGGACGGAAGTTGTAGAAAATCGCGCCGTCGCCGTTCTTCATGCCGGGATATCCCTCGACCACGAACGGGACAACGAACTCATCCGTGACACCCTCGGGCTTCTCACTCGTGTCGGCGTAGGAGGCAAGCACGCCGTCGACCGCCGTCTTTGCCGTCAACTTCGCCTTTGCGTGCGCAATCGCCTCGTAGGCGAGCTGCTCGCGCTCCCAGCGGTGGTCGCGATCCATCGCGTAGTAGCGGCCGCTGACCGTCGCGATCTTGCCGACACCGATCTCCGCCGCCTTTTTCTCGACTGCCGCGAGGTATTCCGTCGCGCTCTTGGGCGGCACATCGCGCCCATCAAGGAACGCGTGGATCCAGACCTCGGTCAGCCCCTCGCGCTTTGCAAGCTCGAGCACGCCGAAGAGATGATCGTCATGGCTGTGCACGCCGCCCGGCGATACAAGCCCCATCACATGCAGTGCTGCATCGTGTTCCTTCACGCCGCGCACGATCGTGAGCAGCGCCTTGTTCTTGAAGAAGTCGCCGTTCTTGATGTCGCGCGTAATGCGCGTGAGCTGCTGATAGACGATGCGCCCCGCACCGATGTTTGTGTGCCCGACCTCGGAGTTGCCCATCTGCCCGTGCGGCAGTCCGACGTATTCGCCGGATGCATTGATCTGATTGTATTTGTATTTTTTCTTCAGCCCGTCGATAACCGGTGTATTCGCCATGGCAATTGCATTGTACTTCATATCATTTGGGTCGCCGTTGCCGAAGCCGTCCATGATGATGAGGGCGACGGGTGCATTCTTAAGTTTTGCCATAATATTTGATTCTTTCTAAGAGCTTTCGCTCAAGACTCAGGAGGCGCAGATTCTCTGCCTCTGCAAAGAATCCGCGCCAACCTAAGTTCATTTATGTATCTTGGGGAAAATCAGAAGTTGACGATCGCTGCGAAATCCTTCGCTTTGAGCGCCGCACCGCCGACGAGTGCGCCGTCGACGTTCGGCTTCTCCATGAGCCCCGCAATCGTATCGGGCTTCACGCTGCCGCCGTACTGGATACGCACGCCCTCGGCTGTCGCTGCGCCGTACTTCGCCGCGATGGTCTTGCGGATGTGTCCGCAGACCTCCTCTGCCTGCTCGAACGTCGCCGTCTTGCCCGTGCCAATCGCCCAGATGGGCTCATAGGCGATGACGAGCTTCGCCACGTCTGCCGCCGCAAAACCTGCGAGCGCCGCCTCAATCTGGTACGCAACATAGGCGAGGTATGTGCCCGCCTCGCGGATCGCAAGCGACTCACCGCAGCAGATGATCGGCGTGATGCCCGCCGCATATGCCGCATGTGCGCGCTTGTTCACGCCCTCGTTCGTCTCGCCGAAGTAGTCGCGGCGCTCGCTGTGACCGAGCACGCAGTAGGAGACGCCGAGCTCCGTCAGCATATCCGTCGAAATCTCGCCCGTAAAGGCACCGCTCTTCTCCCAGTGCACGTTCTGTGCGCCGACGGCGATGTTCGAGCCCTTGACCGCCTCCGTGACACCCGCGAGTGCCGTTGCCGTCGGGCAGACGACAACCGTTGCCTTCGCGTCCTTGACGAGCGGGGCGAGTTCCTTAACGAGTGCGACACCTGCCGCGACCGTGTTATTCATCTTCCAGTTGCCTGCGATAATCGGTGTTCTTGCCATATACGATTCTCCTCTACCGTCCTTTTTACTCGTCTGCCAGTGCCGCAATACCCGGAAGCACCTTGCCCTCGAGGAACTCCAACGTTGCGCCGCCGCCCGTCGAGATGTGCGAGATCTTCTCGGACAGCCCCGTCTTCTTCAGCGCCGCGATGGAGTCGCCACCGCCGACAATGGAGATTGCGCCTTCCTTCGTCGCCTGTGCGACCGCACGTGCGACTGCCTCCGTGCCCTTTGCAAACGCGTCGAACTCGAACACACCCATCGGACCGTTCCAGATCACCGTCTTTGCGCCCTTGAGAGCATTCACATACTCCTCGGAGGTCTTCGGCCCGCTGTCGAGCGCCTGCCAGCCGTCTGGAACCTTGTCCACATCGACAATCTTCGTATTCGCATCTGCCGCGAACTTGTCGGCAATGACAAGATCGACGGGCAGAACAACCTTGACGCCCTTCTTCTCCGCCTTCTCAAGCAGCTCCTTCGCGAGGTCGATCTTGTCGCGCTCGCAGAGGGAGTCGCCGACAGCGTAGCCCTTTGACGCGTCAAAGGTATGCGCCATGCCGCCGCCGATGATGATGGT
>CALALM010000370.1 GCA_937925565.1 uncultured Centipeda sp. | reverse complement strand
ACGGTCGCCGTGCTCCTCTCGGCTGCCTACATCTATGGCGATACGAAGATCGGTGCGATCTATGCCACGGGGCACAACACCTGCTACCTCGAGTCCTATACGGGTACGGCAAATGCGCCGATGATCCTCAACATGGAGTCGGGGGGATTTTCGAAGCTCATTCCGAACCGTTTCGACATCGCACTCGACGCTGCATCGGAGAAAAAGGGCGAGCAGCGCCTTGAAAAGATGGTTTCGGGACGTTACATGGGCGAGCTCTTCGGGATGGCACTCGCCGAGCTTCTCGGAACGAAGGAGCACATGCATGCCTTTACGAGCGTCGACATCAGCCGCATACTTGAGGATGTGAACGGAGATGCGCAGTCGGCGGCATCCATCGTCGAAACAGCGACCGGACAAATGCTCTCGGCGGAGGATGCCGTGTGCGTACGTGAACTTGCGCGTACCATTGTCGTACGCTCCGTGCGGCTCATCGCGGCAACGTTTGTCGGGACGCTCTGGCAGATCACGGGTGAGGGGGAGATCCGTTCCCAGCATATTGCCGTTGACGGTTCCGTCTATGAGAAGATGCCGCTCGTCAAGGAGACGATGGCAGACGTGTTTGCAGAGCTCCTCGGAGAGGATGCGCCGAAGGTCGATACGATCCTCGCCAGTTGCGGCTCGGGACTCGGTGCCGCGCTCGCGGCGGCGATGGTGGAGCGTGGGTAAGAATTAAGATTTTATCAGTAATTCTAGAAATTCTTCTTGCGTATTTTTTAGAGATGTGATACAATCGTATCAATTAGAGAAGATAGGAAATTTTTTCACAACAAAATAGATTGACTACTGAATAATGTAGATGAATTCGGTATTACGGGATAAGGCATAAGCCTGTCCCCTAATACCGTTTTTTATTTGTAAAATTGTGTTCTCAGGTATGGAAAGGAGGGAAAAAGATGAAAGTGACCATCACCATGGAAAATGCCTCTGGTCTTCACGCTCGGCCGGCAGTATTGATTGCCGACAAAGCATCGAAATTTCAGGCAGACGTCATGCTTCATGCAAATGGTAAGACGGCAAAGGCGACGGATGTTTTGCAGATCATGGGGCTCGGCATCACATGCGGCAGCGAGGTTACGGTTGAGGCTTCCGGCGAAGAAGAAACGGCGGCAGTGTATACCTTAGCCGGAATGCTTGCGGCGAAGGAGATCTATCGGTGAGAGTCGGCAGATCTGGTAAAGATTTCTGATATCGAGGTGAACCATCATGGAGTTTTTGAATCAAATTTTGGCATTGGGACCCACTGTTATGATGCCCGTGATTTTCTTTATCTTGGGGATCTGCTTCCGGCTGTCGATCGGTCGGGCATTTGAAGCAGGGATGCTGGTCGGCGTTGGCTTTACCGGGATTAACTTGATTGTGTCCATGCTTCTGAACAGCCTGGGCCCCGCCTCGGAGGATATGGTTGAGCGGTTCGGTGCGAGCCTGACAGTTATCGATGCAGGATGGGCAACGAGTGCAGCAATTGGCTGGTCGTCTCCTCTGATTCCGATGGTTGTGCCAGGTGCCATCATTTTGAACATGGTGCTGCTGGCATTGAAGAGAACACAGATCTTAAACATCGATATTTTCAACTACTGGCTGATTCTCTTGCCGGGTTCCATGGTCTACTATGAGACGGGCAGTCTGGCTCTCGGAACGGCAGCCGCTCTTATACTCTATCTGATTGCCTTTATCATTGCGGATAAAACTGCGCCGGCGATTCAGGAAATGTACAACATCAAGGGCGTCGCTTTCGTTCATGCCACATGTGGCGTCTATGTTCCTATTGGAATT
>CALALM010000369.1 GCA_937925565.1 uncultured Centipeda sp. | reverse complement strand
ATAGCAAAAAGCGCAGGACATCTCTTTCCTACGCTTTCAGGTCTAACTTTTGGGGGGCACTACACAAATACCTGTCCTTTTCTATATTAGCATGCAGCCACAACCGTTCATCGAATCACTTATAGTCATCACCCAAAATCTGTTTCAGCGTCGCAACGACCTCAGGGTAATAGGGTTCCTCGCCATAGTAGTCGTGAATGATCTCGGCGATTCCATCGATGTGCAGCTCCACACCATTCTTTATAAGATGGCACCAAGGATAAATCATCCCCTCGATCACACGTTTCTTCTCTGCCGACAGTTCGTCCGGAGGGAGATCCACTGTCTGCGTTAGGATATCAAAATAATTTTTGACAAAAACCTCGATGAGATTGTATCCGTATGGCATGTGCTCTCCGCTGTCATACCTCCAGATCCGCTCACAAATAATGGAGAATTCCGGATTCATCTTGAGGATCTCCATTTGTATATATACCTGATTGAGACCTTTGCTTACATATTTTTCCGGATCCTCAATGGCATCATACAGGCAGTGCTTCATCACAACGGCACTGATGAAGGTGTTATAAAAGCTGATGTTCCGCAGATATGCCAAATATCCCGACGCCTCGTGAATCAGGCTAAGATCCGGCACGTTTTGTAAGTAAATAAGGGCTTTATCCCGATGGGAATAGATATGGTCAATAAGGGTATTCAACACGCCATCGACAATATAATCGTCATCCCCCGCCCCCAGAACATATTCCCCCGTACTGAGTTTGATAGCTGCTTGGATATTCTTGTTCCCGTCGATCATTTCCGGATGTCTGTGATAACGCAGATTCTTATATCTCTTCTGCAGTTGCTGCACGAACACCCGGGTATCATCCTCAGAGGCATTATCCGACACCAGCACCTCAACGAGCCCATCGTTGCCCACCTGTTCCAAGACAGCATGCAGGGATTTGCGCAGATACTTGCATCGGTTATATGTGGGAATCACATAGGAAAAAATCGGACGTGCCTCCTGTCTCTCGCGTAGCAGAGCCTCCAACTCCTCATCACTTGCAACGGGCACCCACGTACCGTACTTTGCCGAGAATGCCTCCGTCACATGTGCCGGATTCCCTTCCACGACACAGTAATCCGAAATATCCGACGTGATTACGCTGCCCGCGCGAATCAGACAGCCGCGCCCGATGTGCACATTTCCCCGAACAACAACATTTGCCTCGAGTCGTGTTGCGCGTCCGATTGTAACCTCGCTGTTTTCATCCGTAATACCACGATGATGCGCGGGAAGGCAGAGATTCCGATGAGCATACACATAATCCGCGATATGGACCCCATCCGCGATATGGACAAAGTTCTCAACGATAATGCGCCGGGCAGCCGAAATTGTGCTGTACGCACCAATCTCACAGTCATTTCCAATCGCAATGCGCGGCACCCCCTCAAAATTGGAAAAATAGAGTCCGCAAATTGCTGTTTCATGGATCTTTGTCCGATCACCGATACGAATCCCCTCAGGATGCGAAAAACGTGCCCATCCGGGAAGATCGACTTCCTCACCGCATGAATAGAGCGTATTTTTCTCCCCATCGACAGGAAGCTCTGCAGGAAGGTACGGGTAGTACATGCGGAAGAACATCGTGCGATCCCGTTCCACATCGTCCAGTATAAGCTCCTCGCCGCCCTGATAGGCACACCATGCACTCTCAAGTACAGGTACGACGATACGGCACTTCTCCGCATCATACTTTCTGCAATGTGTCATCACCGCATAATATTTCCCCGCATACTGATCATCCCAACGAATATCGTATTGCGTAGCAAATAAGGTGGGCAGAACATAGCAGACATCAGAGACAGATGAATCGGTCTCTCTCCCATATATATACTCCTTAATTTTATTTTCCGTCGGCAGATAGACGCGCCCGCATTTATGCTGCGCCTCCATAATATTCCCACTATAGGGCATGGACTGACTGCCGAGAAAGCCGATCATGCCGATGCTCTTATCCTGAAAGATGTCGATGATGTTGCGCAAGAAGTCGGGAGCGATCAGATACATCCGTTCATCAATATAAACTTTATATTTGGCATGAATTTGTTCGAGGATATAGTTCATCTGCGCGGAAAAGTTATCGCCCTTTTCAACCGTGTGCACCTCAATCTGATAACCATCCGGCCACTTTACCCCCTGCAAGGAGTTAATACATACGTTATAGTACTGCTCCTCACTCTTTTGAATCAAAATCGCTATGATGTGGTTGTCTATGTCATATTGTTCTCTCTTCTTTTCAAGTGCTTCAAAATCATAATGATACTCTTCCTTTTTCTCATCCATAAATACACACCCGTTCTCCTAAAATGATGACAATCCCCTTATCCTGTTTATCGACTTCGATTCAGATACGCTAAAGCCCTGACTGCAAAAAGGGACTGCTGCACAAAACCAGGAAACTTCGTGCAACAGCCCCAACCATCTCATGTTTTCTTATGCAAGCGTCACAAGCGGCTTGCCCGTCATCTCCTTCGGGATCGGCAGCCCCGCGAGCGTCAGGAGCGTCGGCGCGATGTCGCAGAGCGCGCCCGTATGCACCTCCTTGATGCGGTCAGAGACCACGATGAACGGCACAGGGTTCGTCGTGTGCTTCGTGAACGGCTGGTTCG
>CALALM010000368.1 GCA_937925565.1 uncultured Centipeda sp. | reverse complement strand
TGTCCTCCACGCAGCTTGCTGCGCTTGCAGAGCAGAAGATCGAGGAAAAACTTGGTGCGATGGGCGAGACGCGGCGGCATGAGCTGCGTCTGCAGCGTGCGGCGTCGACCATGCGCCTCCCTGCGGGCGAGGTAACTGCCGTCGTCGAGTTTCCGCGCGGTCTGCCTTACAGCCGCGAGTTTCCTGTTGGTTTCGCCATCTATGTGGACGGCCTGCTGAACCGACGAGCGACGAGCTACTATAAGGTGACGGTCTATGACCGTGTGCTCGTGGCGATGACGGATATTCGTGCGGAGGAGGCAATCTCCGCCACGAATGCACGTCTTGAGGAGCGGGCGGTGGATACCCTGCCCGAGGTGACACTCTCGGATTTTTCACGTCTTGAGGGACGTGTAGCGGGACGCTACATCCGAAAGGACGCCACGATCACACCGACAATGCTCGCCATGCCGCTCGTTATGCGGGCGGGCAACGCAGTGGAGCTGGTCTTGGATACAAACGGCATAATCATCCGTGCGGAGGGCGTGGCGCTCGAGCCGGGACGCATCGGCTATGAGATCCGCGTGCGCAATGTGCGCTCGGGCAAGATCCTGCGCGGCAAGGTAATCGATGCTGCGACTGTGCGGATCATCAGATAAGAGAAGTACGGATAGCATTTCCATAAGGAGTTCGATATGAGTAAACAAAAATGGCTCGCAGGGATGTTGGCTGCCGCCTTCTGTACGGCAAGCCTTGCTCCCACCGTTTCGGCAGAATCCCTGTGGAACAATCCGAACGGACATCCGACAAAGAACCTGTTCTCTGACCACCGTGCAACGGGCATCGGGGATATTGTCACCATCGTTATCAGCGAGTCGACAATAACCTCGGCGTCGCGCAACAATTCAAATGAGAAGAGCGGGTCGGTCAGCCTCGGTGCCGGGATTGGTATTTTCGACTTCCTCAAAGCGGCGTCGGCGAACGGCTCGGATAAGTTCAATGCGAAGGGCTCTGCTTCCTCGTCGAATCGCGTTGCCGGCAATGTCACGGTCACCGTGGTGGATGTAACGCCAAACGGCAATTTCATCCTTGAGGGCACGCAGTCCATCTGGCAGAACCGCAATGAGCACAAGATTGTCTTCCGCGGCACCTGCCGTCCCGAGGATATATCGAGTTCGAATACGATCCTCTCCTCGCGGGTAGCGGATGCGACCGTGCGTTTTGATGGGAAGGGACCTCTGAACGCGAAGCAGCGGCAGGGCATTCTCACACAGATCTTCAATATTCTGTTCTGACGGGAGGCGCTTTTATGAAGAAAACTACCGTCCTTCTGCTCCTCCTCGCGCTTGTGCTCACGGCGCTGCCGGGGATTGCATCGGCAGACTCTGCCGTGACGCGGATCAAGGACATCTCCAAGGTGCAGGGGGTACGCTCCAACCAACTCATGGGCTATGGTCTTGTCGTGGGGCTTGATGGCACGGGCGATGGCTCAAGCTCGGGGGAGACGGTGCAGTCCATTGCAAATATGCTCACGAGCTACGGAATCACGGTCAACAGCAGTTCAATCAAGCTCAAGAACGTGGCGGCGGTTATGGTGACGGCGACGCTCCCCCCGTTCGTACGCGAGGGGGACAGCCTCGATGTGACGGTCTCCTCCATCGGTGACGCGAAGAGCCTGCGCGGTGGGACACTGCTCCAGACACCGTTGCGGGCGGGCAACGGCGAGGTCTATGTCGTTGCACAGGGCGGCGTTTCCACAGGCGGATTTACGGCAGGCAGCGGCGGAAGCACTACGACAAAGGCATTCCCGACAGTTGGCATTGCCGTGAACGGCGGCATTGTCGAGCGCACGGTGGAGGATGATAATATCGGTGCGAACGGGCAGATTTCGCTCTCCCTTTCGCGGCCGGACTTCACGACGGCCGCGCGCGTCGCGGGGGCGATCAACGCGCAGTACGGAAGTATCGCACAGGCGAGCAATCCCGGGCGCGTGGATGTAGCAATCCCGTCCTACTTCCGCGGCAACGTGGTCGGCTTTGTCGCATCGATCGAGGATTTGCCCGTCCGTCCCGACAATATGGCGCGCGTTGTGGTGAACGAGCGCACGGGGACGATCATCATGGGCGGCGATGTTTCGGTGGATGCCGTCTCTATCACACAGGGGGGGCTGACGATCCGCATTCAGGAAAATCCGGATGTGTCGCAGCCGGCACCGTTCAGCTATGGCAATACGGTCGTGACGGACAATCCCGATGTTGAGGTGACGGAGCCCAAGGGCAGCACGATTGTTCTGCCCGCAACGACGAATATCAGCGATATCGTGGGTGCACTCAATACGGTGGGCGCTACCCCGCGTGATACGATCTCGATCTTGCAGGCGATGAAGGCGGCAGGGGCTCTGCACGCCGAGCTGGACATTGTGTAAGGAGGGGCATGATGATACAACCGATAGGTGACAGCACGCTCCTTGGCGGGGCATCCGGCGCCTCCTACGATGCGGCACGCATGAATGCCGAGAGCAAGTCCTTTCAGGCAACGCTGGACGAGCTTCAGCGCAAGGCTGCGACTCCTGCGGAGGAGACGACGGGCTATGTACCGAAGAATCCAATGACGGCGGAGGATATTGAGGCGAAGAAGCTGCGCGAGGCATGTCAGGGGTTCGAGGCGATGTTCCTCAGCATGATGTATAAGCAGATGCGTGCAACGGTGCCCGAAGACGGGCTTTTTGGCAAGAAGTCCAACGCGGTCGAAATCTTTGAGGATATGCTCGATACCGAGCTGATGAATTCCGTGGCGAAGAGCGGCGGCATTGGCATCGCGGATATGATGTATAAGCAGTTGTCCATCAAGACAAGGTGAGAGAACGGTGTTCAATAAGGGGAGCTGTTTGCGCAGCGTCCCCTTTTCTATTGCAAATGTTTAAGGAAGCACTGATAAATTCAGCGCCATCATCTTGGCGCATCTTTTTTGCCCGCTTTTCGTCGGCAAATCCTCCACATAGCTTTGGCTATGCGTCCGGTTTGCCTCCTCAATCGGACGAAAAAATCTACGCCAATCTGAGGGTCTATTTTATCGGCGATTCCTTAAGGCTTAGTTTGGAGTATCCTATGCGTGTTTTGAAAAAAATCCTTGTGCTTGCGGCGGCTCTGATGCTTGCCGCATCCTCCTATGCGTGGGCGGCAGGGCTGAATGCTCTGCGCGCATCGAGTACGGCAGAGCATGATCGGCTTGTGTTCGATTTCACGGAGATGCCGGTCTATCATGTCAGGCTCTCCGAGGACGAACGCGAGCTGACCTTTGATTTTGATGACACGGATGCAGAGGCGTTTCGACGTATTGCCGTGCGGACGAAGCGCATTGACTCCGTCGCCTATGCAGCGCGTGACGGTCATTTCTATGTGACCGTCACCTTGGCAAAGGGGATGGGCTATCGGATCGGCAATCTGACGAACCCGTTCCGCGTATTTCTTGATGTTGCGCCGAAGACGGCAGGGCAGCAGCCGTCTGTGAAGCCGGTGACACCGCCGCCAGCACCGTACCCCCCGAAACAACCGGCGAAAACAGAGGCGGGCGATGCGCAGGCGCAGCCCGAAACGCCGAAGCTGCCGATCCTGAAGGAAGAGCCGATTGCGGCAGGGCTGATGCAGCGCACCTACATCTATGAGGATGAAGATGGACAGGTAACTTCGTACTTTATCGAGGCAGATCCGACACGCTACAGCGTGCGTCCTGCACTCGCGCGCGGCGTGATTCCGGGTCGACAGACGGTGAGCGGGATCGCGCAGGACACGAATGCCGTGGCGGCGATCAATGCCTCCTATTTTGCGGTAAACGGTGTCATCCTCGGCGTGACAAAGATCGATGGCATGATTGTCGGCACGACCTACTATGACCGCAGTGCGTTCGGCGTAATGCCCGATGGTTCCTTTGTGTTCGGTACGGTGTCCTACGATGGGGCAGTGAAGATCGATCAGGTGACGCTCCCCGTGTCGGGGGTCAACACCGAGCGCGGTGAAAACGAGGTCATCATTTACAACCGCGCCTATGGCAGATCGACAGGGACGAATCCCTACGGTCTTGAATACGTGATCCGCGAGGGGCGCGTCGCGGAGATCAACACGAATGATTCGCCGATTCCTTCGGATGGCTACGTCGTCTCCGTCCACGGTTCCTCGATGGATGCTTTTGCGGCAGCGGGCACACGGCTCGGCGATCCCACCGTCCTGACAGAGAACATGGGGAGCATGTGGAACAGCGCCGTCCAGATTGTCGGCGCGGGACCGCGGCTCGTCGAGAACGGAGCTGTGCACGTGACGGCGGGCGAGGAGCAGTTCCCTGGCGATATCCGATACGGGCGTGCGCCGCGCAGTGCCGTCGGCGTGACGAAGGAGGGGAAAATTGTCTTCGCCGTCGTCGATGGACGCCAGTCGCACAGCCACGGGCTGACACTGACGGAGTTTGCCGAGCTGCTCGTGAAATTCGGCGTACAGAACGCAATCAACCTTGACGGCGGCGGCTCCTCGGCGCTCTGCGTACGCGGGAGCGTGGTGAATTCTCCCTCGGATGGGTCTGAGCGTGCAGTTGGAAGTGCTCTGATTTTACAGCAGCGATAAATCTAAGGAAACGCTGATAAAATGAAGTCCGTCAGATTGGTGCAGAATTTTTGTCCTGCCAAGGAAACAAACCGGACGCATAGCCGCTGTGCTATGTGGAGGATTTGTTGACACAGGCAGGGCGAAAAAGATGCGCCAAGATGATGGGCTGAATTTATCAGTGCTTCCCTAAGTACATGAGAGTCCAATGAAATAATTTTGACGGTATCATCGCAATATGATAAAATGTGTGGAGGTTTATACACACTATGGAAGAAAGTTTGTGGTGCACATTGCTGCGCCCAATGTAGGTGATACGACGTTGAAGAACGACATTTTTGATGTCATACAGGCAGATCTCGAGGAGTTTGAACTGGTGCTTGCCGCGTCCATTGTTTCCGAGACGCCGCTCATAACGGATGTTGGAGAACATCTCGTCTCCTCGGGGGGGAAACGCCTGCGTCCCGCGCTTTTTTTGCTCACGGCGCGCGGCGGCGCCTCGTTCGATCGCGCACGCGCGATGCCGGTCGCGATCGCGCTCGAACTGATCCATACGGCGTCCCTCGTCCACGATGATGTCATCGACGAGGCGGATACGCGGCGCGGGGCAGCCACGACGAATGCCAAATGGGGCAATCAGGTCGCGATTCTGAGCGGCGACTATCTCTTCGCGCGTGCATTCAAGCTCGTGGCGGAGGAGGGCTATGACTCGTCGGTCTACATCAAGCTGGCACAGCTTGTTTGCACGCTCAGTGAGGGCGAGATCCTCCAAGATCATACAGCCTATCAGGTGCCTGCAAGCGAGGATGCCTACTATGAGCGCATCCGCAAAAAGACGGCGGACTTTCTCGAGATCTGCTGTGAACTCGGCGGTGCGATCGGCGGCATGTGTGCGGCTGATACCGAGCGTATGGCGCTCTATGGGCACGCAATCGGCATGGCATTTCAGATCACGGACGATCTGCTTGACTATCGGCAGACCTCGGAGGATATCGGAAAGCCTGCAGGGCACGACCTCGCACAGGGCTTTGTGACACTGCCCGTCATCCGCGCGCTTGAAGTGCTGGATGAAGCAGGACGTACTGAGCTTACTGCACTCATCACAAATCCGAAGATGACAGAGGCGGAGGTTGCGCGTGCCCTTGAAATCGTTCGTACGACGGACGGTCTGGACTATGCGCAGGCGCAGGCGGATGCCTATCTGGAGCGTGCGAGGAACGCACTGCCGGAGTCGCTGGACGAGAAGATCCGTGAGACCTGTCTGATGGCGGCGGACTTTATCGGTCGACGTGAATTTTAGAGCATATTTTTAGGAGCGAACATGGCACAGCCATGAGAAGGAGTCATCCATGTTTGGCATTGGTGTACCCGAACTGATTTTGATTTTGGTGGTGGGACTTATCGTCTTCGGTCCCGGCAAGCTGCCCGAGATGGGGCGCTCACTCGGCAAGGGCATCCGCGAGTTCCGCAAGGCGTCGAATGCGCTGACGGCAGCAATCAACGCGCCCGAGCCACCGCCTGCACCACCCGCACCGGCGGCACAGTCCGCCCCGCAGACTGCTGCTCCGGCAGAGCAGGCGGTTCCTACAGCGACACCGACCGCAGCCACCGCAGCGACGGCTGTTGAGGCGCACAAGGCGGAGCAGAAAAACGCGACGGAAAATAAAGCATAGTGTATTGTTTTAGGAGGTTCTTATGTTTGGTCTGGGAGTTCCCGAACTCGTACTCATCCTCATCATCGGTCTCGTGATCTTCGGTCCCGGTCGTCTGCCCGACATCGGCAAGGCGCTCGGCAAGAGCATCAAGGAGTTCAAATCGGCAAACAATGAGCCACAGGACTCACGGACGGAGATCAACGTCACCGAGGAGGCGAAACAGCTCAAGGACGCTGAGAAAAAAGAGGCAAAGAGCTGACCCATGGCGGAGGAATCGAAATCCCTTGATCCGGAGCACACAGGGGAGACGAACGGGGAGCAGCCCGTTCCGACCTCTGTAGAAGCCCCGCCGATGACGCCTCCAACGCAGACGACAGAGAGCGTATCCG
>CALALM010000367.1 GCA_937925565.1 uncultured Centipeda sp. | reverse complement strand
ATGATGTGATTGAGCAGGAAGTGACTGATGACACCGAATGCTGCCGAACAGGCAAGGACGAAATGCGAGGTCGCTGTTGCCATGTGTACGGGGAAGCCGAGCAGGTAGACCATGAGAGGTACATGGATCACGCCGCCGCCAATGCCGAAGATGCTTGAAATGAAGCCAACGCCAGCGCTCGCGCCGATGCCGAGCGAGCGGTTGAATGTGAAGCCTGCAGGGAGCGTGTGGACATCCGTATGTTTCTTGTGCGTGGCGTTCCAATACATGAGCAGTGCCATCACAAGCAGGAATGAACCGTATGAGACGTACAGCATCGGTCCCGTGAAGTCGTCGACGATGTACGAGCCGAGGAATGCGCCCGGCAGCGTCGCGAGTGCAAATGGTACTGCGGCAGGGAAGTAGACGCGCTGCTGGCGGATGTAGGCGAGCGTCCCCGAGAGAGCATTGGCAAACACGATCACCAGTGATGTTCCCGTGATCTGTGCCGCCGTGTGGAAGTACGGATAGATGCCGCCGTCCGACAGGAAGAAGATGAAGATCGGCACGCAGATCAGACCGCCGCCAATGCCGACAAGTGTTCCGAACGTGCCGACAAAGAGTCCGAGTACGAGAAAGAGAAGAATATCAAGTCCCATAAATCATGCCTCCATAGTGATCAATACATTGCCTATTATAGCATACAGGAAGTATTAGACAAGAGGCCGCAGTTGTGATATGATGAGCGCAAAGAAGCCCATTTGCTATTTTTAAGAACTTATTTAGGAGAGCTTCTTTTATCTTTCATAATGAAAGGAGGATAGGGAACGGGGGGGCCGGCATTTCCGGCATGTAATTTTAGTATGTACTAAAGAAAGAAGTGACAACACATGGTTACATTTCTTGGTGCGCTTGCAACGCTCATTGTGGGCTACATTGTATATGGTACAATCGTAGACCGGGCGTTTGGGCGTACGGGGGAGGTTGCCCCCGCGATACGGCTCGAGGATGGAGTGGACTACATCCCCCTGCCGACGTGGAAGGTGTTTCTCATCCAGCTGCTCAACATCGCAGGGCTTGGCCCGATCTTCGGCGCACTTGCGGGTGCGCTCTGGGGACCGAGTGTCTACCTCTGGATCGTCTTCGGTACGATATTTGCCGGCGGCGTGCACGACTACCTCTCGGGCATGATCTCGTTCCGTGAGGACGGCAAGAGCCTCTCGGAGATCGTCGGTAAGAATCTGGGGCACATCATGCTCCAGATCATGCGTATCTTCTCGATTGTCCTGCTCGTTCTCGTCGGTGTTGTCTTTATGACAGGGCCTGCTATGCTGCTTTCAAAGCTCACGGGGATGGAAGTACTTATGTGGCTCGGCGTGATCTTCATCTATTACACGATGGCGACGCTCCTGCCGATCGATAAGATCATCGCGCGGTTTTATCCGATCTTCGGTATCTGCCTGATCGTCATGGCACTCGGCATCATGGGCGGTATGCTCTTCGGTGTCGGCGGTCACGTTATGCCGGAGATGACGCTTGAGAATCTGCATCCGAAACAGCTGCCGATCTGGCCGCTGCTC
>CALALM010000366.1 GCA_937925565.1 uncultured Centipeda sp. | reverse complement strand
GCCTCGGCATCGTCAGAAAAGTCAGCCGCCGCACGCTCTCCCGCAAGCACGCAAAAGAGCAGGGCGCGGTCGAGCCGCCCTGCTTTCCGATAGGCACGATGGAGAAAAGAACAGACCACCGCACTCATTTTTCGCTTTTCATACGCCGCCTCTCCATAGTAAATCGCATTCTCAATGTCATTGGATGCAAACGCCCTCTCCGCATGAAAGAGCTCATAGAGCTCCCCATGCGGACACAGCACATGGTATTCCTCCGCGCTCGTCTGCGCCTCTGTGCTAAAATCCTGCGCACGGATCGCATCTTCGATGTTCTGCGCCAACGCGCGTGCACGCACATCATTTTGGTGACGGTGATATCGCTCCGCCGCCGACGGAATCTCTGCCTCATCACAAAACAGGAGGACGTGGAGGAGTGCAAGTAGCCCTGCCTCCTCATCTATGCAAAAATGCCGTCCTTCTTTGTCATAAGGCACACTGTACTCATTTGTCACAGGAAAGAGGAGCACTGTCAGTGCATCATAGGGAGGCAGCACAGGCGCGTCATAATGCGCCGCATAGTACGCGACATTGTGCGCATAGTTCTCCCGCAGTGCTGCCTCATTCGGCGCATGGGAAAGCTCGTAGAGTACGCGATAGAGTTCATCATCAGCGCTCTCATTGTATGCTGACATCAGCTCCCGTACACCCTCAATGTATGTGCCTGTGTCAAAGTCCTCTGCCATATTATCCCCCCTCATTCCATATCATCTCAGCGCCGGAAGCTCTCTGTATACTGCCGCACAATATCCATGAAACACCGTGTGAGTGCATCGTCAAATACCTCACGGTAGCTTTCGCTCCGCTCGTGAATGTGGTACGTGTACCGATCGAGTGAGATCGTCCCGTCCTCTCGCGTGAGCTCCTCCGTCTCGAGATGGAAAGCATGGCGCTCCGTACGAACGCAAATTTTATAGGTCTGCCCGGGATAGATGGAGTTGCTCA
The DNA here is from genome assembly GCA_937925565.1 of uncultured Centipeda sp. Lineage (GTDB taxonomy): Bacteria > Bacillota > Negativicutes > Selenomonadales > Selenomonadaceae > Centipeda. Next base: position 1,486 of record CALALM010000366.1, on the reverse strand, counting down.
CCGTATACTCCCGCCGCTGCCCGCCAAATGCCTCCGGCAGATTCCCGTCCAGATACGCTGCGTCGATCGGGTACCCCGCAAGCTTTCCGAGAATCTTGTAGATATCCACGGAGCTCGTCAGCTCATTCACACGCCCGAGTGCCGGCACTCCCGCACCGCGCGCCATCAGCGCCGCTCCCGTCTGCTCCTCACTCAGCAGATACGGACTGCGCGCATGCACCGACGCTCCGTGATCGGAGTAGAGCAGAACGATGTATTCGTCCTCCTCATAGTGCTGCTCGATATAATCGAAGAGATATCCCAGCTGTCGGTCTGCCGCACGTATTTCGCTGCGGTTGACATACTGACTGAGCGGGTTTGGCTTCAGGAATACGGATGCGCCCAGATCCTGCGGCTGCAAGGCATCTGCAAGAGGAAGATGTGCGGATGCACAGGCGGGCGTACTGACATCTGAATTATACGGATGTGTATCCGCAAAGTGCATAAAGAGGAAGTTATCGCATTCATCAAAGGTCTCGAGATGACGAATGACTCGCTCAACACCGTCTGCCGCACGCAGCATCCAATGATTTACGATCAGCCGATCGAACCCTCGCGTCGCACCGTTATAAATTCCCTGCCCATCTCCCTGTATATTGGTACAATAGTATCCGAGTGCTTTCATTTGCTCTGATACTGTGACATAGGATTGGTCGAGTGCAAAGGGAATCCCCGGCTTTGCGATCTGTGTATGATGCTGATAGAGTCCCGTTTCAATCGTTGCCAAGGCAGGATAAGTATATTCTGCTGTAGAGAAATTATTATCAAAAATCACTCCTGTACTAAAAAAGTGCAGGAGATTCGGCATCAATTCTGCATGTTCATTCTGTATCTCCTTCCAACAAAGGCCATCAGAAAGAATGTTCAGAACAACCTTTTTACGCTGTGAGCTATGACAAAGCACCACAGGTGCACCAACGAGAAACGCCTCCTCCGATCGAAATGTCACTGGCGCTTCGACACGGTAGAAATTAAACTCACCGCGTCCAAGCATCACCATGCGATCAACATCGTCCCCCTCAATGTGCAGCATTTGATGCAAATACTTTGCTGCAATAGGACACAGCACAGGATCAGCACCTTGCGGACACGCATGAAACTCCATGGTTTCGCGCGATTTCATGATATCAAAAATAAAATCGTTAAAGATAGGCAAACCATTCTGCTCTGTAGCAGTATTCATGAGTTCAAGCACTTTACTCTTAATGTGCATTTGCCCATATGGATTATAGATTCCAGCTCTGTAGCAGGGCAGTGTCTCAGAAAACCGCGGCAACTCCTCACACAGGTCTACAGAAAGCCTCGATCTTATACCGCACTCAGTCTCTCGCGTATCTGTAATGACTGGTGCAAATTGTGTGCCCGTTGCTGCTATTTTAATTGCGTGCAGCCATTTGACGCGCTCTTCCGGATCATCCGTAAAAGTTATACGGGCTTTTCCTTTCGG
>CALALM010000365.1 GCA_937925565.1 uncultured Centipeda sp. | reverse complement strand
GCAACCCACTCGCACCGCCGCCGCAGGCGGCACCGCAAACGGGCGGATGGGCGTGCGGCTGCGGTCACAGCGGCAACACGGGCAAGTTCTGCGCTGAGTGCGGCAAACCGCAGCCCGCCCCCGTGAATACATGGAACTGCCCCTGCGGGCATACGGGCAATACAGGGAAATTCTGCGCCGAGTGCGGTAAACCGCAGCCCTCTGCCGAAGGGTGGAGCTGCTCCTGCGGCACGATCAATCAGGGTAAATTCTGCGCAAACTGCGGCAAACCGAAACCTGCGGGCGCGCCTCTCTACATCTGTGACAAATGCGGCTGGAAGCCCGACGACCCCGCGCATCCGCCGAAGTTTTGCCCGCAGTGCGGCGATGTCTTTGACGAGAACGATAAACAGTGATTACGCAGCCAAGCGTTCCCACAGGACGCACACCACCGTGTTATCATTGTAAAAGAGGTGACTGATATGGCAGACACAAGCGTAAGCTACAAATGCCCCAACTGTGGCGCCCCCCTCTCCTTTCTCCCGGGGCACGACCACGTAACCTGCGAGTACTGCAACACCGAGCTCGACGTTGCAACCGTCGAAAAGCTCTTTCAAAAAGCGCAGGAGAAGGCGGCGCTCGCCGCTGAGGCGAAGGAATCGAAATGGAAGACCGAGGGCGCAGGCAGTGAATGGGACTCTGCCGAGGCGGAGGCGATGAAGATCCAGACCTGTTCCTCCTGCGGCGCGGAGCTCGTCTCCGACGGCAACACGATGGCGACCGAGTGCGCCTACTGCGGCAGCCCGAACATGATTCCGAGCCAGTTCGTGGGCATGCTCCGCCCCGACTTCGTCATCCCGTTCAAGAAGACCAAACAGGACGCCATCGCCGCGCTCAAAGAATTCTACAGCGCGGGGCTTCGGAAATACATCCTCCCGAGCGCATTCACCGCCGAGAACCGCATCAAGGAAATCCAGTCCATGTATGTCCCCTTCTGGCTGTTCGACTCGCACGTCCGTGCGAGCGCAACATTCCGCGCGGAGAACGACAGCGTGCACGAGACCTCGGACGAGATCATCACCGAGACCAGCCACTACAGCTGCGAACGCAGCGGCGCGATGACGTTCGAGCGCATCCCCGTGGACGGCAGCGAGCGCATGGACGACAAGTACATGGAGAGCATCGAGCCGTTCGACTACAGTGAGCTCGTCCCCTTCTCCGCCGCCTACTTTACAGGTCACATCGCGGACAAATACGACGTGGACGCGGAGGCGAGCGTCCCGCGCGCGGACAAACGCGTCCACGAGAGCGCCGTCGGGGTCCTGGCGGGCACCGTCACAGGCTATGACCGCTGCTCCATCGACGGCGAGGCGAGCATCATCAAGGAGGAGGGCACCGTCAGCTACGCGATGGCACCCGTCTGGATCCTCACGACGAAATATCAGGACAAGCCCTATACCTTCATGATGAATGGGCAGACCGGCAAGGTCGTCGGCTCCGTCCCCATCGACCGGGCAAAGGTGCTCCTCTACTCCATCATCCCCGCGCTCGTGAGCATCCCCGTCTTCTACTACCTCGCGAAGTTCGTTCTGTCGGATTAAGGAGGCGCAGCGATGTTTACAAAAAATAAGAAAAGCCTCAGCGCACTCCTCCTTCTCCTCCTTCTCCTCTGCACCGCGTCCATCGCTCTCGCCGTGCCGAAACAGGCACCTCCGCCTAAGGCACAGGAACAGGGCATCGGAGCCGACCGCGTTGTCGACGAGGCAGATATCCTCACGGTGGATGAGGAAAAAGCGCTTGACACAAAACTTGCCGCCGTCGAACAGTCGCACAAGGTACGCATCCTTGTCGGCACGATGAAGGATACGGGCGGCGCAACACTCGGCAAGGTCGCAAACAACGTCGTGGACCAGATTGCGACTGCCGAGAACGGCACCATCGTCCTCCTCCTCTCGATGAAGGAGCGGGACTGGTACATCTCCACCGACAACAAGATGCGTGCGCGCATCACCGACGGCAAGGGCATCGACTACCTTGCGGGCGAATTCCTGCCCGATCTCAAGGAGAACAAGTACGCCGCCGCGTTCACCGCATTTGCAAAGACCACGGACGAGATGCTGACCTACTACGAGAAGGAAGGCAAACCGTACGATCCCGCGAACGCCTTTAACCTCATGGCATTCGGCATCGCGCTCGCCTGTGCGCTCATCCTCGGCGGCACCATCTACTACATACTGTACGAGTGCGGCGGCAACGTCACCTCCGCGACCGAAGCGGACGCATACCTCAATCAGGACAGCTTCACCCTCACACAGAACGAGGACAACTACCTCTACACATCGATCTCGCGCCAGGCCAAGGCGAAGAAGGAATCCTCCGACTCCAATGTCAGCACCTCCAGCCGCGACAGCAGCCACGGCGGCGGCGGCGGAAAGTTCTAGAGATAACACCATGCCCGACACAAGCGTCAGCTACAAATGTCCCAAATGCGGTGCCCCCCTCACCTTCCTCCCCGGGCACAACCATGTGACCTGTGAGTTCTGCGACGCCAAGATCAGCATTGCCGAGATGGATGCCCTCTATGCACAGAAAGAGGCGCAGGCGGCACAGGCGGCAGAGAAGGCGGAGGAAAAAGAAGCGCAGTGGAACACTGATAATGCAGGCAGCGCATGGGACGGAGCCGAAACGGCGAACATGATGATCCAGACCTGCTCCTCCTGCGGCGCGGAGCTCGTCTCCGACGGCAA
>CALALM010000364.1 GCA_937925565.1 uncultured Centipeda sp. | reverse complement strand
GCATCTCCGTCACATGGAGGGGGTCGGGGGTTCGAATCCCTCAGTGAGCACCATTGTATATGACAGCCGTCCCATCGGGGCGGTTTTTTGTCTTCTCCTTTACAGCCATGATATAATGGTAAATATTTACAGAGTTTCAGTCAGGGAGGTATATCATGTCGATTAAGGAAATTCGCCCAACGGATATGACAGATAATGTTTTTGAGTTGATCGGTCAGGACTGGATGCTGGTCAGCGCTGCGCACGGAAGAAAGACCAATGGTATGACGGCATCATGGGGAGGTCTCGGTGTGCTCTGGGCACGCCCCGTTGCCTACATCTTTATTCGCCCCACACGCTACACAAAGGAATTCGTCGATGCTTCGGATCATATGACGCTCTCGGTCTTTGATAAAAAATACAAACCGATGATGCAGTATTTCGGAACCGTCTCCGGACGTGATGAGGATAAGATTGCAAAGAGCGCGCTGACACTCTGCGAACACGGTGCCTATACGTACTTCGAGGAGGCGCGTCTGACCATGCTCACGAAGAAACTCTATGCGCAACCGCTTGCCGAGGATTGCTTTACGGAGGCAGCCGTAAATCCGCAGGAACAAAAGGACGATCCCCGCATACACTATCCCGCACATGACTATCATACTATGTATATTGCGGAGATTGAGCATGTCCTCATAAAGGAGTAAGCATGGCAACCGGTGACAAGGAAACCGCCGCGCGCATTCTCGCACAGACTTCCCTTGCACAGGGGATGAATGAGGAGGAGGTCACCGAACTCCTCGCCTCAAGCGATGTAGCACTGCGAACGTACCCAAAGGGCGCGGTCATCTTCCACGACGGGGAGATGCCGCACTCGCTCTACATCCTGCTCGAGGGGGAGGTGCACATCCTCAAGGACACGTATTCGGGACGGCAGATCTTCATCTCGGAGATCAACCGTCCGGGCGATATGTTCGGCGAAGTCTACGAGGTGCTACGCCGTCCGTACGATATGTATGTCCGCGCCGTGACAAATGTCAAGCTGCTCGAAGTTTCGAGCCATCTCTTCACGCTGGATGTAGGAGAAGCGCCACGCCGCAGTGCGCTCATCGTGCAGCGAAACCTCATGAAGATCTTTGCCGGCAAAGCGTATGGGATGCATACGAAGCTCAAGATTCTCGCAAGCGGAACGCTGCGCGAAAAGATTGTGCGCTATCTGTTCCCGCACATCGACGAAAAAGGGAAGATTACGCTCACGGTCAGCCGTGAGTTCATCGCCGCCTATCTCGCGGTCAGCCGCCCCTCCCTCTCACGCGAGTTGAGCGCAATGCAACGCGAAGGGATCATTGAGGCGACGGGTCGAAGTATACGGATTTTGGATATGGAGAAGTTTGAGGAGTATCTATAAAATTAGGGACGCTGACTTCGTGCAGCGTCCCTAATTTTATGCAGATCAATGTGCACCGCAGGTGCCCGTCGACACGCTGCAGTCTTCGTTGCGGTTCGTGAAACCGAGCTCCTTGATGAGCTCCATATCCTCGGCAATTGTCGTACCCGAAGTCGTGAGCATATTCCCCGTGATGGATGCGGACGCACCCGCGCGGAACGCCGTCGCGCCGTTCTCGGGCAGCAGCTTGCGTCCCGCGCCGAGGCGGATGTTTGCGGTCGGATTGATGAAGCGGAAGATCGCGATCGTTCGGAGAATCGCCTCACCCGAGAGTGGTGCAAGATGCTCGAGCGGCGTCCCAGAGATCGCCATGAGGGAGTTGAGAGGGATGGACTCGATGCCGAGCTCTTGGAGCGCGAACGCCATATCGAAGCGATCCTCCCACCGCTCCCCCATGCCGATGATGCCTCCCGAACAGACGCAGAGCCCCTCTGCCTGCGCCGCCTTGATCGTACGGATACGGTCGGCGTAACTGTGCGTCGTGCAGATCTCGGGGAAGTAGCGCTCCGAGGTCTCGATGTTGTGATGATAGCTCGTCACGCCGACCTCGCGCAGACGGCGGAACTGGCTACGCGTGAGGAGTCCGTGCGAGGCGCAGAGCTCGATGGAAAGCGTGCGGCGCATTTCATCGTACGTGGCAAGTGCCTTCTCAAATTCCTTGCCCGAGAGCGCGCCGCCCGAGGTGACGATGGAGAAACGGTTTGCGCCCGCATCCTGATTTGCCTTTGCATGTGCAATGATCTCCTCCTGCGGGAGAAAGCCGTAGGTATCGACACCTGTCTTGTGGCATGCTGCCTGCGCGCAATATTTGCAGTTCTCCCCGCAGCGCCCGCTGCGCCCGTTGACAATCGTACACAGGTCGATGTGGTTGCCGCAGAAGTGCTTTTGCAGACGGTACGCCCCCTCGCCCAGCTCCTCGATCGGCGTATCCATAAAGATGGAGCGATCATCATCGCGGCTGATGCGATAGCCTGCAATGATCTTCTTCGTGAGTTCTGCAATACGATGTTCGCGCATAAAAAATCCCTGCCTCATAATAGATAATTTTTATGTCGTCTATTATAAAGCAGGATTTTATCTTCGTCAACTAAATGTTCTGTTGTTGTTTACGTTTAAATTTGTTCGAGCAAATCCGAGAGCATTGCCCGCACATGTTCCTCATGCACGCAGACCTCCGTGATAAAATCTGCAAGGTAGTCGTGGAAGATGCCCTCGTGCGTGCATAGTTCACGCAACGACATGACCGCCTTCTCTGCCGCAATGTCATACTCGACGCGATGCAGGAGGCGCGCAATCGTACGCCGCGTTTCATGCGAAAAGAACCGCTTGAGATTTGCCGCTGCCGCCGTACTCCGAGACGCCTCAATGAGCCATGTGCGCGTCGTAAGATCGTCGCTGAAATTCTGGAACCCCTCCTCTGCCCATGCCTCCCCCATCGCCGGATCATCGTCACGCTCGCCCGCGAAGAAGTGAATCTCCTTGTAGAGCGTATCGTTGAGGAGACGCACGATCTCGGGCTTTGCATAGAGATGACGGTCGCCGCGCACGTGGAACTCCCCGTCGCGCAGTCCCGCGAGCACGCGATGATAGCGGATGTTCGTGTAGCAGGTGTAGAGTGTCCCCGTCTCCTTGAGCGCGCGGTTCAGTGCCATGAGCGCGTCATACGGTTCATAGGCAGACTCAATCGCAAACTCCGAAATAATCCGATCAAATGTCTCATCCGCGAACGGCAGGGGATCACGCCGCCAGTCGAGGAGGTGTGCGTGTACGCCGAGTGCCGCTATGTCCCCGTTCTCCGCAATCTCCGGATAGGGCGTGATGGCGTGCATCTCCGCGTTTGGATACATCTCCCGCAGGCGCATGAGATGCTCTGAGCCGTCAACCACAAGCATCGTAAGACGCTCCATACTCGATGCGAGGAGGTCAAGAATCTCTGTCTTCACCGCACAAAGTCCCCACGCTCCGCCCACAGCCGTTCGATCTCGCTCGTAAATGCTGAGAGATACTCGGCTCCGTCCATCAGTGCGGATGCCTCCACCTCCGCACGCAGCGCTGCGCGATTCGCTCGAACCTCCCCAAGATGCTCCGCCATCTGTAGGGCAAGCCGCTCATATGCATGCGCACCCTCTGCAATCCATGCCGCTTTTCCTGCCGCCGTAAGCATCGCCGCACCAAGCCGCGATGCATGGTACGTCTCCCCGCGCAGGGTAATCACAGGCACGCCCATATAGAGTGCCGTCGCTGTCGAGGCACCGCCCGCATAGGGGAACGTATCGAGCGCAATGTCGATATCGCCGTAGTCCGCGAGATAGCCGCGCTTGCCCGTGCGCACAAAAATCCGCTTTGCAGGCAGCTTCAGCCCCTCGATCATCTCGAGGATCGTCGTTACGCGCAGTGGGCTGTCCACGGCGGCATCCTGCAGAATGAGCTGCGCCTTCGGCACTTTTTTCAGGATGCGTCCCCATGCCTTCAGCGACTCCTCGTTGATCTTCATAAAGTTCTGGAATACGCCGAACGTCACGGGCGCATCCGCAGGACGCTCCGCCACCGCGCTCGCACGCATCGCCGCATCGGGCGTGAAGTGGAACGCATGCGGCAGACGCAGCAGCTGCTCGCTGTAGAATTCCTCCGCCCCCGCAGGTGAGAGCACGCCATCTGTCAGGAAACCGTCGACGAAATCCACGCCCGTTGTCGCAAACCAGCCGATGCCCGAAAGCTGCACAGGCACAGGACGGCGCGCGAGCACCATGAGTGTCATACCCCCGTCCGTATGTCCGCCGAGGTCAAAGAGCACGTCGATCTCATCCGCACGAATGCGCTGTGCCTGCTCCTCGATGGAGAGATTCGAGAGCACATTGTAATTGACCTCACCGCGCAGACTCTCGGTAAAGTCGTCCGCACGATCATCCAGAGCGTACGCATAGACATCGTATTTCTCCCCAAGCCCGCGCAGGAGTCCCTCATAGAACAGCGAGGATGATGAGCTGAGAAAATTCTCTGCGATAAAACCGATGCGCAGACGCTCATGACGCACGTTCTCACGCGGGGACAGCGGCTCCTCGTGGCTGTAGAGCTTCGCGTACATATCGAACTGTGCCTTGAGCTCCTTCGGCGTCAGATTCGGCACGGCGTGACAGAGATAGAGATAGTTGGAGAAATGCGAACGCTGGCTGCGCAGGTATTTATCCTCCGTCGCCGCCTCAAAATATGCGGCAAGTGCCCCCTCCGTATCCGCAAGCGCACGGCAGCACGCGCCCATCATCTCGGAGAAACGCCACTGCTCATCCGCGGGGATCTCATCATGGGCGCGCATGAGGAGAATCGCCTCGATTGCCTCGTAGATATAGCCCTGATGAATGTCCTCGCGGAGGGCGGTGTAGTCGTCCATCCAACTCATTGTACTGTTCTCTCCAATCTAAAATATGCAATCTCGGGCGGGCAGCCAATCCGCAGCGGGAACCAGCTGCCGTTGCCCGTATGCACGTAACCATAGTTGTCATTGATGCGCACCATGCCGCGCGTGTATTTGAACACGGGGAAGAGCGGCTGCCCGAAGATACCGAACTGGCTTCCATGCGTGTGCCCCGTCAGCGTCAGGGGAACGCCGCCATGTGCCGCCGCATCGTCGATAAACTCCGGATGATGCGCCAAAAGAATCGTCACGGCATTCGCGGGAACATCCGCCATTGCTGCCGCAAAATACGCTTCCTTTTGCGGATCAAATGCCTCACCGCGTGCAAACGGATAGTCAACGCCCGCAATCCAAAGTGCGCCGCGCCCGGCAACCTGCTCTGCCGAGTTCAGCACGACATGCACCCGTCCCTCGCGTGCCATGCGCTCGACGAGCGGACGCCCGTTTCGGTAGTATTCATGATTACCGATGCAGTACCAGATGCCGTCCCGCCAGTCCCCCACATGCGCGGCAAGCACCTCTGCCGCTGCCTCGTTCAGCCGCTCATCATCAAATACATCGCCCGTCACGGCGAGGAGATCCGCGCCGCCATCGAGACCGAGCTGGCCGCCGGACCGCGCCTGTCCATGGTGGACTCCGACCGCGGCATCACGAACCTGCACGTGCCCAGCGACGTCATCATCGACGCCTCCATGCCCGCCATGATCA
>CALALM010000363.1 GCA_937925565.1 uncultured Centipeda sp. | reverse complement strand
ACCTCCGCAAAGATCACCGCATCAAGGCGGGCGCATCCGTGATTGACGGCAAGGCTCTTATGAGCGTCGGGTACGAGCAGGGACGCTTTGAGGCGTTGGCACATTTTGACGGTACACACTATAAGGGCATGACCGTCATGTATAACGTCGTCGAGTGGTGACTACATAAACAAACAACGGGACAGCAGGTAAATGCCGCCCCGTTGTTTGTTGTCTACAGATTGTCTACCATGCCAACAAAAACCTTTGAAAAAAACTCAAATCATCATTCGTGAAAGATTCTCCTAAAAATTACCGTGAAAGCACACGATTGCTGGGATTACTGCGAATACCAACAACAAGAAAAAACATTGTAATTCAAGGCTTGAAAAATTCACATATTTTTACACAAGCTTTGCAACCAGTTTTCTCACGCCCCAACTATCCATAATTACCATTATGGATAGTTGGGGCGGAAAATCAACGTGAAACTACATGTCTGGCCGCATTCCTGTTTTTCCGGAAAATTTATGATAGCTGCCTCCGTTATGTCTGCGCTTCAATTCCTCAAGCAAATCCTCCGGCGTCATATTATGATACGCCAACAACACCAAGCAGTGATACCAGAGATCGCCCATCTCATAAAGCACATCCTCGCGAATGTTGTTTTTGGATGCAATGATCGTCTCAGCCGTTTCTTCGCCAAGCTTTTTTAAGATCTTGTCTTGACCTTTGTCAAAAAGATAATTGGTATAGGAACCTTCGACGGGATGAAGCCGACGGCTCTGGATCACCTGATAAAGATCAGACAGAATCTCCGTGAGCGACATTTCATCATTTGCACTCACAGGAACGATGCTGTTTTCATTTGCACGATAAATTTTTCGCCCGCTAAAGCACGAATACGAGCCCGTGTGACAAGATACGCCCGTCTGTTTTACACGAAGAAGTATCGTATCACCGTCACAGTCATATGAAATCTCCTGCACGCGTTGCACGTTTCCGGAGGTTTCACCTTTTTTCCAAAGTTTCTTGCGGCGGCGGCTGTAATACCATGCAAATCCCGTTTCAATCGTTTTTTCAAGCGATTCGCGATTCATGTACGCGAGCATCAGCACCTGATTGTTCTCTTCCTGCACAACAGCAGGAACAAGACCACGCTCATCAAATTTTACCATTGAGATATCAACATTCATCAGAATCGAACCTCCAGTCCACGTGACTTTAAGTACATTTTCACTTCTTTTATGGAAAGTTCCCCATAGTGAAACAAGGATGCAGCGAGCACAGCATCTGCTTTCCCTGCCGTGAGCACATCATAAAAATGTTCGAGAGCACCCGCTCCTCCCGAGGCAATCACAGGTACATTTACATTCTCAGAGACAGCCCGTGTAAGTTCAATGTCATATCCATCCTTCGTACCGTCAGCATCCATGCTTGTCAGTAAAATTTCTCCGGCACCAAGCGCAACGACATCCTTTGCCCAAGAAACGCAGTCCTTCCCTGTAGGTGTACGTCCTCCGTTAATATAGACCTCCCACGAGTCTGCGCCATTACGTCGTGCATCAATCGCAACGACAATGCACTGACTTCCAAATCGCAAAGCTCCCTCGCGTATGATTTCCGGATCTTTCACTGCCGCAGTATTGACAGATATCTTATCTGCCCCTGCTTTCAGCATATGGTGTATATCCTGTAAATTGCGAATCCCGCCGCCTACAGTGAGTGGAATAAAAACTTTTGAAGCACAGTCGGATACAACATCAACCATGGTATTCCGTTCTTCATTCGATGCCGTAATATCCAGAAATACGAGTTCATCCGCGCGTTCTTTATCATAGCGTTCGGCTAATTCCGTCGGGCTTCCGGCATCTCT
>CALALM010000362.1 GCA_937925565.1 uncultured Centipeda sp. | reverse complement strand
ACGGCGGGCATCCCGTCATGCGCTGGATGGCAGACAATATCTTCATTCGCACCGATCCTGCGGGGAACATCAAGGCAGATAAGGAGAAATCCACCGAGAAGATCGACGGTGTGATTGCGCTCATTATGGCACTGGATCGTGCGATCCGGTGTGGGAATGATACCTCCGCATCTGTCTATGATGAGCGAGGAATTTTGGTGTTTTAGATTATGGTGTATCCGTTTTTCCCCAATATTGTCAACGCGGCGTTGAAGTTCTCCTCCTTGACCAAAATATAATCGGTGTTGTATGTGGATATGGCGAAGATACCGATTTTGTTTTCAGCAAGGAGGGTGGAGATTTTGGACAATATCCCAATGAGAGAAAAATCCAAAGTACCCTGTATCCTGAAAGCCTTCCAACCATCATCGCGTTCTACGGTATTGTTCGGCGTGTCGGATGTTTTGCACACGAGGGATATTTCTTCATCGGTTTTTCCAACGAAGTAAAAGTCCTTATTCAAGTCAATCGTATCTGGTGATGTAACTTTGCATACGCTTAAAGCATAATCTATTTTTTGTAAGTTCATTTTTTTCCTTTCATAATTCCGAAGGAGCGTGATGCTCGTGAATTTCTTTACAAAAATCTTCCGTTCTCGGGACAAGCCCAGAAATCATATCGGCGGCTTGTCCTTTTTGTTTGGCCAGACGGCGGCGGGCAAGCCGGTCAATGAGCGTACTGCAATGCAGACAACGGCAGTGTATGCCTGTGTCCGTATCCTCGCGGAGTCCATCGCAGGGCTGCCGCTTCACGTCTACGCCTACCAAGGGCAGGGAAAGGAGCGTGTGCCGGAGCATCCGCTGTACTTCCTGCTCCACGATGCGCCGAATCCCGAGATGACCTCCTTTATATTTCGCGAAACAATGATGAGTCACCTTCTTTTGTGGGGAAATGCCTACGCACAAATTTTGCGGGATGGCAGGGGGCGTGTTCTCGGACTTTATCCGCTCCTCCCGGACAAGATGGAGGTCAGCCGTGACAGCCGCACGGGTGAGCTTTACTATACCTACACGAGAAGCACGGAGGAGAATCCGAATTTTGCGGACAAGGGGCAGATTCGTCTGCGCCGTGAGGATGTGCTGCATATTCCGGGACTCGGCTTTGACGGTCTTGTGGGATATTCACCTATTGCTATGGCAAAGAACGCCATCGGGATTGCACTTGCAACGGAAGAGTATGGCGCGGCATTCTTCAAGAACGGAGCGCGTCCGGGCGGCGTGCTTGAGCATCCGGGCGTTCTGAAAGACCCGTCGAAGCTCCGTGAAAGTTGGCACGCCGTCTACGGCGGCACGATGAACACGGGCAGAATCGCCGTCCTTGAGGAAGGCGTAAAGTATCAGCAGATTGCCATACCGCCCGAGGAGGCTCAGTTCCTAGAGACGAGGAAGTTCCAGATTGACGAGATTGCACGGCTCTATCGTGTGCCGCCGCATATGGTAGGAGACTTGGAGAAATCCTCGTTTTCCAATATTGAGCAACAGTCGCTTGAGTTCGTCAAATACACTTTGAATCCATGGGTCGTTCGTTGGGAGCAGTCGCTGCAGAAAGCACTTTTGACGGATAAGGAGCGGAAAGATTACTTCATCCGTTTCAATGTGGACGGGCTGCTGCGCGGGGACTATAAGAGTCGTATGGAGGGGTACGCCATCGGGCGGCAGAACGGATGGCTTTCGGCAAATGACATCCGCAGCCTTGAGGACATGAATCCAATCGAAGCGGACGAGGGCGGCGATCTGTACCTCATCAACGGGAACATGACAAAACTGAGGGACGCAGGGCTGTTTGCCGCTAGGCAGAAGGGAGTAAGTGATGAAACGTAAATTTTGGAACTGGATACGGAACGAGGGAGAGACGCGTATCTTGCTTCTGGATGGCGAAATCTCGGACGAAACGTGGTGGGGCGATGAGGTCACGCCTCAGATGTTTCGATCTGAGCTGAACGCCGCCGAGGGAGATATTGACCTCTGGATCAACTCGCCGGGCGGGGACTGCTATGCGGCGGCACAGATCTACAATATGCTTATGGAGTATAAGGGAAACGTCAATGTCAAGATTGATGGGATTGCCGCCTCTGCTGCATCCGTTGTCGCAATGGCAGGATCAACGGTTGAGATTTCACCCCTAGGGATGTTGATGATCCACAACCCGATGACCATCTCTATTGGGGATACGCATGAGATGGAGCGGACGATCACGTTTCTTGCCGAAATAAAGGAGAGCATCATCAACGCATACGAACTCAAGACGGGACTTTCCCGTGCGAAGATTTCACGGCTGATGGATGCCGAGACGTGGATGAACGCAAAGAAGGCGGTGGAGCTTGGATTTGCGGATTCTGTTCTCTATGAGAATAGGGAACATCTTACAGGCGAGGCGGCAGACGGGCTGATCTTCTCCCGTGCCGCCGTCACGAACTCCCTGCTCTCGAAATTCGGGCAGGGAACACAAAATACCAATGTCGATGCAGAGCCGTTTAAAAAGCGGCTCTTTTCTATTTCACACTAACGGAGGGACAAGAACATGGATAAGATCATGGCAATGCGCGAGAAGCGTGCAGAAATGTGGGAACAGGCAAAGCAGTTTCTGGATTCTCACGAAAAGGACGGTCGTCTTACGGCAGAGGATGCCAAGACGTATGAGCAGATGGAGAACGAGGTGCTCGCGCTCGGCAAGGACATCGAGCGCATGGAGCGTCAGGCAATTCTCGATGCGCAGCTTGCAAAGCCGACCGCAGCAGCAATCACCAATATTCCGGGTGCATCTCTCAATGCGGAAAAGACAGGGCGTGCAAGCGAGGCGTACCGTGCAGCAATGCTCAAAGCACTCCGCACGAACTTTCGTCAGGTGGAGAACGTCCTGCAGGAGGGGACGGATGCCAGCGGCGGTTATCTCGTTCCCGAGGAATATGACAAGCGTCTCATCGACGTTCTGAATGAGGAGAACGTCCTGCGCCCGCTTGCGACGGTAATCACCACGAGCGGGGAGCATAAGATCAACATTGCCGCCACCAAACCTGCGGCATCGTGGATTGAGGAGGGGGCACAGCTCACCTTTGGTGAGGCAACCTTCGACCAGATCGTCCTCGACGCACACAAGCTCCACGTCGCGGTCAAGGTGACGGAGGAGCTTCTCTATGACAACGCCTTCAACCTTGAGAATTACCTCATCGAACAGTTCGGCAAGGCACTCGGCAACGCAGAGGAGGATGCCTTCCTCAACGGAGACGGCACACACAAGCCCAAGGGACTTCTCACCTCTGCAAAGGTGTCCGTCACCACGGCGGCGGCAGACCTCAAGGCGGATGAACTTGTGACGCTCGTCTACAGCCTCAAGCGTCCCTACCGCAAGAATGCGGCGTTCATCGTCAACGATCAGACGCTTGCCAGCATCCGCAAGCTCAAGGACGCGAACGGTGCGTATTTCTGGCAGCCATCGTATCAGATGGGCGAACCCGACCGTCTGCTCGGCTATCCCGTTTACTCCTCGGCGTATATGCCTGCTATTGCAGCGGGAAAGACCGTCATCGCGTTCGGCGACTACTCCTACTACAACATCGGGGATCGCGGCACCCGCTCTCTGCAGGAACTCAAGGAGCTGTTTGCGGGCAATGGCATGGTCGGCTACGTTATGAAGGAACGTGTGGACGGCAAAC
Organism: uncultured Centipeda sp.; assembly: GCA_937925565.1. GTDB lineage: Bacteria > Bacillota > Negativicutes > Selenomonadales > Selenomonadaceae > Centipeda. The sequence goes on along the minus strand of CALALM010000362.1, from coordinate 552 downwards.
TCGTTCTTGAGGAAGCCGTGCAGACACTCAAGATGAAGGGCTGACTATAAAATGTAAAAGAGGAGTGGCGCGTGGCACCACTCCTTTGACTATTTTTTGTCGCTTGAGCATATGAGTAACATGAGACTTTTAGATTCCTAATCGTCTGTAAAAACTTTCCTCAATTACACGACGTTGTTGTTTGAGAATGGGGCTGTATCCCATAGTATCATTATAAAAGCGCATATTGTAAGCAGATACAAAGGCGGTCTCGGCTGTCAAAGGAATTAAAGGGCGTCCGTCTGCATGGGTATGATCAAGATTTATGTTCCAGTCCATCCATCCATTTTTTGTATGGTAAGCAATGGTTTTTCTATCCCAGTTATAACGGAAACACAATGTAGAGGTGCCGATTAATTTATAGGGGCTTCCTACATATGTTTGGTGTTGACGCCAAAAATCGTCAGAGAATTGGATATGAACAATGTTTATGGCAATTTGGTAATTGGGAGGATCGTAATTTTGTACAGATACAGACGATCTATCTGCATAATCCCCTACTCCCATACCAGC
>CALALM010000361.1 GCA_937925565.1 uncultured Centipeda sp. | reverse complement strand
GCCGATGAAATAGGTGCCGCGCACTCCCTCGCCGGGATTCGCAAAGACGACGTTCATACGCACGATCTTGTGCTCCTCACCATCGCGATTGTCCTGCGAGATGATGTTGTGCGCACGCGGATCCTTCTCCTCGTCGGAGAGTTCGAGATCGCTGTATTTCCTGCGACCGACGTACTTCTCCTGCACCTCGGTCGGGAGTGCCCTCCATGCGTCGAGGTCATGAATGTATTTCTGTGCAAAGGCATAGGAACCGTTGATGAACTCCGGATCCTCCGCACCGATGATCGCCCACTCCTTTGCCTCCTCACCGACGGGATTCTCCGTTCCGTCAATGAAGTCAATGATTGCACGTCCCTCAAGATAGTGAAAGCCATGTGTCTCATCTACAACGTTTACGACAGGACGAAGGAAGCCCATGATCTGATCGACGACGAGATAGCTGGTTGCCGCCTGACGCACATGAAGAAAGAGATCGGCATGTGTCGCAGGTGCTGTGTGATGTGCTCCGTTTACCCCCTTGAAATCCTCCAGTTCCTTCGGCTTCTTTGCCGTTGGAAAGAGATATTCCCACGCACGGTTGCTGAACCCAAACGAGAGCTTCACCGTCTCCGGTGCGACGCGGATGTTCATCGAGCGCTGAATCGCCTCCATCCGATCCGCCATATCGGCGATGATCTCCCGCTCCTTCTCAATATCCTCGCGTTTCAGTGAGAGCATAACGAAAATGACGCTCTCCCCCGCATCCTTGAACACATCCTGCGCAAGATTTGCATTGACCTCCATAGGTCTCCCTCCTATACCATAATACATCCAACTTCCGCTTTGATTGTACGCTGTTTCTCCATGCAAGGCAAGAAAAAAACTATCGACAGAAGGAAAACACCTCTGATGCACCGAATACCTCATGCAGTAAATTATACCTCGTAGCAAGAGAATTGTTTCTACAAAATGGGAGGGATCCACAATGACAGATCTGCCAAAGATCGCGCTTGGTGCATGGGCATGGGGCAACGATGGCACATTCGGCACAAACTACACAGAGGAGCAGCTGCGCCCCGTCTTTGACGATGCGATGGCTCACGGGCTGAATCTCTGGGATACGGCGTACGCATACGGCATGGGCACATCGGAGCAGATGCTCGGTGCATTCCTCAAAGGACGTGCACGCGACTCCTACCTGATCGCGGACAAGCTCACGCCACAGTGCTTGGATCCGTCCTCGGACACCCCCGTGGCGGATATGTGGGAAATGCAGCGGAAGATGCTCGGCGTGGAGACCATGGACATCTACTGGCTGCATAACACAGCAGAAGCTCCGCGTTGGATTGAACGCATAGCGAGGTTCTTTGAGGGCAAAGCCGATGCGCCGATGATCGGTGTCTCAAACCACAATCTCACAGAGATCAAGGAGGCGGACAAAATCCTTCGCGCGCACGGGCGAAAACTCGGTGCGGTACAGAACCACTACAGTCTCATGAACCGTTCCTCCGAGGAGTCGGGGATTTTGGACTACTGCCGCGCAAACGACATCCGATTCTTCTCGTACATGGTGCTCGAGCAGGGTGCGCTCTCGGGGCAGTACAGCACGCTGAATCCTATGCCGAACAACTCTGAACGTGCAGCAATCTACAATCCCATCATGGATAAAATCGAGATGCTGAACACTTCGCTCAAACTGCTCGCAGACAAGTACAAGGTCAGCATCGCGCAGATCCCCCTCGCATGGGCAATCAACAAGGGCACGCTGCCCATCATCGGTGTGACCAAAAAGAGCCATGTCACAGATGCCGTGCAGGCAATGAAGATAACCCTCACAACAGAGGAGATCGCCCTGATCGAGAGCACGGCAGACAAGCTCGACTTCAACACCGTACGTTTATGGGAAAAAGAGATGATTTAAGAAACCATTGACAAAATGAAGACCGCCAAATTGGCGTAGATTTTTTTGTCCGAACAAGGAGGCATTGAGCGGGCAAAAAAGATACGTCCAGATGGCGGTCTTCATTTTATCCTATTTTTTATGTGTCCGGTTTCATTTTACAATGAACCACTTCATTTTATGCTTTCATTTCGTCCTGTCATGGCTGCCGCGAGTGCTGCGCCGAGGGCGGAGCCGGCGTTTTCTAGGATGATCTTGACGTTGACTGCCTCGTCCAAGAGGAGAGTGTCGAGCACACCACGCAGGTGATGTGCGACGAGCGGGACTTTCTCATAGACGGAGCCGTCAACGGCGACGAATTGGTTCTCGAGCTCGTTTTCGCCCATGCGGTGCTGAATGATCGCGACGAAGGTCGCCCCAACGATGCGTGCGGAACGGACGATGACGGCGGTTGCGAGCTCCTGCAGCAGGGCGCGTTCGGCGGCGGTGAAGGTCATGCCCGTCTTTGCCTCGATGACCGCACCTGCCGCATGGCGGTCGAGGTAGGCATCGGTGATGATCTCGGAGAGCTCGATGCTCGAAAATGGATAGATCCCGTCCGCACCGAGGAGATCGGCAAGTGCCGCACCGTAGAGCGTTCCGAGGTAGCGTCCCGACACCATCTTTTCCAGACGCTGTGCGCCGGGCTGCTCGGATTCCCTATCGAGGATCTCATCGTATTTGGAGAAGGGCAGCTTCCCAAAGCCGCCCGACTCCATGTTGATGACGGTCGACGGCTCACTGCCGTCCGCGAATTCCTCGTAGTAGCAGGTGTTCTGCCCCGTGGCGTAAATCGATCCGATGTAGGTGTGCTCGTGCTTGTACGCCGCCGCGAGCAGTACCGCGACCGTATCGTTGATGACGGCGACAGGTGTGACGTTGGTCATGCCGCGCCGTGCGAGTGCCTCCTTGAGGAGGTCGTTGACAACCTTTCCCTCGACCCCCTGCGTGGCGAATTCCTTCGTCCAGACAATGAGCTTTGCGTTGTTGAGGTTGGTCTGCTGTGAGGGAAAGGAGAAGGTATGTCCGAGGAGATATTTCGTCTCCCGATTCCCGTCGATTGCCTCGTCGATGATGGCGGCGAGGAAGTCAAACAGTTCCTCTGCCGTCGCATCCGCGCTCACGTAGTCATAGACACCGGGGAGTGTGAGCGGCTTTGCGACCCTGCTCAGCACCTCGTATTCGCCGCTGCCCTTGAGGAGGATGCGCTGGGCGCGAACGTTCGTGCCGCCGAAGTCGAGCGCGAGGAAGGAACCTTGCTCCTTGCCGCTCGGAAGCCCTGCATAGGAGCGGAGCATACGGAGCGTTGCGCCCTCTTTGCCGGCGAGCCCCGCGCACATATCAGCGCGGAAATCATCGGCGATCTTGCGGAGAGCATCGTCGTCCAAGGTAAAGGCTGCCTTTATCTCGTCAAATTTTTCACGATCAAATCCCATGATAACTCCTCCCAGTTGGAACAGTTTCTGTGTGACGGTCTTTGGCAGTGCGAAGCCCCAAAGCGAACCCTAGTGGAGCAAACGGGGAAAGCGTGCGACCCGCCCCCGGCGTACTTCTTTCGTTCAAGCGTAGCGCGTTTAAGAAGTGCGCCGGTATTTAGGCGGACGAGCACGCGACCATTTGCGCAACGAGGTGTTCGCGTGGGGCTTGTACTGCCCTAAATCTGTTTCCTATATTCCCTTTTAACGGAAGTGATCGAGCATCGCCCCGACGCTCGGAAACACCTGCTTTGCCTGTGCCTGAATCTCAGGGCGCGCCGTGGTGAGCGAGTAACCATCCCATGCCTTCAGCATCGGCAGGTCATTCGTCTCGTCACCGATGGCGAACACCTCTGCGCCGTCCCATCCCATGACAGAGAGGAGGGTATGGATGCCCTGATCCTTGCTGATGCCGGCGGGCGTGATGTCGAGACTGCACGCATTGGGGAATGCGTGAATCTTGTCACCGAGCTTTGCGTTCAGCACCGCCGCGCATTCGTCGGACAGCGCGGGCTCGTGGAAGCCAAGCGAGAATTGTTGAATCCCCGTCAGTCCTCCGATCTCACTCTCCTCGATGTAGACGATGGGGAAATCCCAGTCCTTTGCCTCGCGCTCGATCCACGAACCCTCGGAATGGTGGCAGAGGTAGGTCACATCTGCTGCAGAGAAGGCGAAGTGGAAGGATTTCTGTGCGCTCGGCTCCGACGCAATCGCCGTGAGCGCACTAGGATCAATCTCCGCCTGAAATCGGACGGCTGCATCCGCACCCCGTATGATGCCGCCGTTGTTGCAGACGGTGTAGTCGAACTCCACACCATACGCCTCAAGCTGCGGGACGAGCATCCCATAGTCGCGTCCCGAGATGACGCCGAACTTATGCCCTGCGGCACGCCAGCGGGCGATGCCCGTCTTCGTCTCCTCGTCGATTTTGCCGCCCCGGAGGAGCGTGCCATCGTAGTCGCTTGCCGCTACCTTCATTTTACTTCCTCCTCATAGACAACCGCTTCGAGCGGACGGAGCGCAGCCTTTGGTGCATCTGCATAGCTGCCGATGAGCCGCACGCCCTTCAAAAATCCTGCGGGAAGCTGCGCCTCCTCTGTAGAGAAGTTGACTGCCGTAACGATGCGGCGATTGCCCGCCGTGCGTGAGAACGCATAGATCTGCTCGTTGTCCGCAAGCAATTCCTCGTACACGCCGTCGAGGAGTACAGGCTTCGTCTTGCGCAGACGGATGATCTGCTTGTAGTAGGAGAGAACGGAATCCGCATCCGCTTCCTCTGCCGCCGCATTGATTGTGCGGTAGTTCTCGTTTGCAGGCAGCCACGGCGTGCCTGTCGTAAAGCCGGCATTCGCCGTACTGTCCCACTGCATTGGCGTACGTGCGTTGTCACGGCTGTTGAAGTGGACAAAGGACAGAGCCTCGGCGGGACTGAAACCTTCTTTGAGCGCGAGCTCGTACTGACCGTGGGAGGAGATGTCATCGTATGCCTCAATCGTATCCCACTTGACATTGGTCATGCCGAGCTCCTCGCCCTCGTAGATGAAGGGCGTACCGCGCAGGGTCATGAGAATGGTTGCGAGTGCCTTTGCGGCGAGGCGTGTATCCCCGCCGTGCGGGAAGAAGTAGTTGACGGAGCGTGCGCGGTCATGGTTCTCGAAGTAGATCGGGTACCAGCCCTCCTTGGCAACGCCCGCCTGACTCGCGGAGAGTGCGCCCTTGAGCTTTGTGAGCGGCCACGGGAGCATCTTCGACCAGCATTCGCCACCCTCGTATGGGACGAGGACGTGCGCGAACTCGAACAGCATCGAGAACACGCCGTTCTCACCGACCCAGTCGGGGAGCTCTGCGACCAAGACGCCGTTCGCCTCACCGACGGTGAAGATGTCGTGCCCGTCAAAGACCTCACGACGGAACTCGTGGAGGAAGTCGAGGATGCCGGGCGTATTTGCCGTCATCGTGTGGACGCTCACCATGCCGTCTGCCGCGTCGGGCGTGCCGTCCTCAAAGACAGCGGGCTTTTTGATGTAGGTGATCGCGTCGATGCGGAAGCCGCCGACGCCCTTGTCGAGCCAGAAGTTCGCCGCCGCGAAGAGGGCTGCGCGTACCTCCGGATTCTCCCAGTTGAGATCGGGCTGCGCCTCGGCAAAGGTGTGGAGGTAGTACTGCCCGCGCTCTTTGCAGTACGTCCACGCAGAGCCGCCGAAGATGCCGCGCCAGTTCGTCGGCGCACTGCCGTCCGGTTTCGCATCGCGCCAGATGTACCAATCGCTCTTTGCATTATTGCGGCTTGATTTCGACTCGATAAACCACGGATGCTGATCGGAGCTGTGGTTATAGACAAGATCCATGACGATGCGGATGTCACGGCGCTTTGCCTCGGTGATCAGTTCCTCCATGTCGGCAAGCGTGCCGAACTGGGGATTGATGCCCGTATAGTCGCTGATGTCATAGCCGTTGTCGACCATGGGCGATGGATAGACGGGCGTGAGCCAGAGCGCACCCGCGCCGAGATCCTTCAGATAGTCGAGCTTCTCGGTGATGCCGCGCAGATCGCCCGTGCCGCTTCCCGTCGTATCGTTGAAGCTCTTTGGATAAATCTGATAGACGGCGGTGTTCTGCCACCATTTCGTTGCTTTCATCGGTGTTCCTTTCTTAGAACGTCAGCACAGGGGTTTCGCCCGCCTTGGCATCCATGCCCGTCGTCTTCTTCATGAGCGGGTACTCGCCGGAGTTCGTGACCGCCATGATGACCGTGTCCTGATAGCCCGCCGCATGAATCACATCGCGGTCGAACTTCACGAGCGGCGCACCCGCCTTGACGCGATCACCCATCTTGACAAGCAGTTCAAAGCCCTTGCCCTCGAGTTTCACTGTGTCCACACCGATGTGGATGAGGAGTTCCGCGCCGTTGTCCATACGGAGACCGACCGCATGGCGGCTGTCCTCCATAACCATCGTGACCTCAGCATCCGCAGGAGCGACTACGACACCCTCGGTCGGCTCGACCGCAACGCCGTCGCCCATCATCTTCTGCGAGAACATCTCGTCCTTGACCTCGCTCATATCGATGATATGACCCGTCGTAGCAGCCGTAATGGCAAAGGACTTCTCTGTGCCGACCGCGACCTCGTCCACATCGGAGGCAGGAGCGGTCATGAGCGCCTCGAAGCGCTCGCGGATCTGCGGGACGGAGAGACCGACGATAACCTGGAATGCGTGACCGTTGCGGACAAGTCCGTGCGCACCTGCATTCGTAAATGCGCCGGTCGGTGCGACAAGTTCGGGGTCGTTGACCGTGACGCGCAGGCGTGTTGCGCAGTTTGTCACGTCCTTAATGTTCGCTGCGCCGCCGAGACCGTCGAGGAAGGCGCGCGCCTTGACATCGCGCTCATCGAGCTTCATGCCGGGAGCGGCTGCCGCAGCACCTGCTGTACCCGCCTGTTTTGCCTTGTAGTCCGCCTTGGTGAAGAGTTTGTCCTCCACATCGTCATCCGTGCGGCCGGGGGTCTTGTAGTCCTTGAGCTGAATGACGAAGCGGAACACGAAGAAGTAGATCGCGGTGAAGCACAGACCGACGCCGATCTGCATGAGATACGTCGCATAGTGATACGGGAAGAGCGGAATCCAGTTCTGCACGAAGCAGTCGATCAGACCGCCGCCGAAGTTGCCCGAGAGTCCGATTGCATAGAGCGTTGCGGAAAGCGTCGCCGAGAGGACGGCGTGCAGGAGATAGAGAAGCGGTGCGACGAAGAGGAAGGTGAACTCGATTGGCTCTGTGATGCCGCAGAGCACCGCCGTGATCGTTGCAGGGATGAGGAGCGCCGCTGTCTTCTTGCGCTTCTCAGGCTTCGCACACATATAGATCGCGAGTGCCGCGCCCGGCAGACCGAACACCTTGCCGCTGCCGTGGAGGGCAAAGCCGCCCTCGGGGAAGAGCTCACGGAGCGACTGCCCGCTGACCATAAAGTCGTTGATATGTCCGAGCCAATACGCCTGGATGCCGCCGTCGACAACCGCAGGACCGAACATGAACGGAAGATAGATGAAGTGATGCAGACCTGCCGGCAGGAGCATTTTCTCCGAGAAGGTGTATGCCCAGACACCGAGGATGCCGCTGGTCTTGAGGAAGAACTGGAACTGCTCGATGGCGTGCTGTACGGCCGGCCAGACGATGCAGAAGAGAAGTGCCATCGGGATCATGACGACGAAGCCGATTGCCACGACGAACGCGGGTCCCTTGAAGATGCCGAGCCAGTCTGGGATGTTCGTGTCATAGAAGTGGTTGTGCAGGAACGCCGTGCAGCACGCGATGAAGATCGCGCCGAGCATGCCCATGTCGAGCGTCTTGATGTTCGCGATCATCGCAAGGCCTGTGCCGGGCCCCGCCTGCTGGCTATAGTCCACGCCAAATGCGCTGCCGTGGAGCGTGAGGAACGCAGAGATGAAGTAGTTGAAGAGCATGTAGATGACGAAGGACTCCATCGCGCAGCGCGCGGGTTCTTTCTTCGCAAAGCCGATGGGAACGGCGATCGCGAAGAGAATGGGCATCTGCGCGAACACCGTCCATGCACCCTGTTCAACGACGAACCAGAAATCATACCAGAGCGTACCCTGTGCTGCGAGACTGCCGAGCAGCCCCTCGTTCTTGCAGACGATGGACACTGCCACCGTCAGACCGAAGAATGCAAACAGGATGACGGGCGTATACATCGCGCCGCCGAACCGCTGCATGTTTTGCATGATGACATCCTTGCTGAGTGCCATGTGCGTTCCTCCTTATCCCAAAAACCAAACCCCTGCGGCAGGGAAGCCCGTGCTTCCCGAGAATGAAACTGAAACTAATATGAAATCCGTTGTCTCTACGATAGCACAAAAGTGCCGCGAACGCAATAGTTTCGCGGCATTCGGACAGGATGTACGGGGATGGTATCAAAGTACATGGGATGAAATTTGTTTCACTCACTCAACTCCTGCACATAAAGCCGATAATGTACGTACCATATTTCCAGCAGCAGGAAGTAGGCGAGCATGGATTTGAACTGCAGACGTGCCTCATTCTCGGGTAAGGCGAACTCTGCGGGCATAACATAGAGATTTTCCGTTGAGCGGCTCGCGAGTGTGTTGTGCCGCATCTCCGTGATGGAGAGGATGGGCACGCCCTTGAGACTCAGCTGATCTGCGAACTCCACGACGCGCTCGGATTCACCCGAGAGCGAAATGAAGATGAAGAGGTCGTCCTTCCCCGCCGTCTGGTAGACGGAGTAGAACTCCTCGCGCCCCGCGACCTCGTAGATCAGGATATTATCGTAGACAAAGAGCCGCTTCATCTCCTGCATGACGTTTGTCTGCACATAGCCTGAGGCATAGGCAAAGACGCGGTGCGCCTCGTGAATGAGACGGCTTGCGCCCGTGTAATCACGCCGCATGAGCTCGCGCCACGTCTGATCGTAGAAGCTGCCGAGCGCGGTGATGACATCACGCTTGGGCAGGGAGCGTGATGCCCCTTCCATGCGCATGAATGCCTTCATCTCGCCGAATCCGTCAAAGCCGAGCTTCTGCGCAAAGCGCACGATGGACGCACTTGAGACGGCGCAGGCACGTGCGAGTTCGTGGATGGAGGCGCGGCTCACCGCTGTACGGTTTTCCTCGATATGCCGCCATATACACCGATCCGTGTCACTGAGATTGCGCATATGTGCGTTGATACGCTCCGTAAGCTGCATCTCGTTCTCTCCTTATAACATAACTTGAAGAATATATTTCGTAAATATTTGCTGCACCATCTTGGTTCTCTTCTCGTTGTGTTGCTTCTTCTGCTATTGTAATCTTTCGGAGGTGAATCGTACAACATAAGAATTTATCAGCGTTTCCCTAAATATAATGTATCGGTCGCAAAATATCAACAACCTGTCGTTCTGTTATAGATGTAGGATTACAATAGATATGTTACACAAGTAAATAGTACAGACGGATAATGGAGCGGAGTTTACG
>CALALM010000360.1 GCA_937925565.1 uncultured Centipeda sp. | reverse complement strand
CCAGCGCGCGAAATGGGTAAGAAACTTTGCTCTCACTTGGTCATTGTCGAATGAATGGGTACTTTTGTTTTACATTTTAAGATGAACAAAAGCATACACCACATGAATAATCACACGATCTTTTCCTGGCAGGATGGATCAGAGGATAAGGTAGAATCTATTGCGCGCTGTACGTAATTTATGCATTGAGCAATTTTTGCTTATTTCGCAGGCTGTATGGTGGTCAATCAAATATAGTGAGACCTGCTCCGCGCATCCAATGACTCACAAAAAGGATCTGTATATGGCTTCCTATATAAAGAGAGACTGATAAACGGCTGATGTTTGACCCATCTAACGCTGAGCAGGATGGTAAAATCGTCTAAGTAGCTATGATTCATTGCGCTGTAGGATGCAAAAACAAACTCCGATTTTGCATTCCGCAGTGTGCAGAGTACAGAAAACAAGTTTTGAATGACCACTCCGCAGCGTGCAGAGTCCAAAAACAGACTTTGTTTTTGCGCTCTGCAGTGTGCAGAGTCCGAAAACAAGTTCTGTTTTTGCATTTCGCAGCGTGCGAAATCCGAAAACAAACTCCGATTTTGGACTCTGCACGCTGTGAAGTCCTGAAAACAAGTTTTGTTTTTGAGCTCTGCACACTGCGAAATCCAGAAAACAAGTCTTGATTTTACACTCTGCAGCGTGCAGAATACAAAAAACGACGCTTGAAAGGCTGTCAAATAATGAAAGCTATCGACCGTATTTTCCGTGAATAGTATGCAAATATATAGAATAGGAGTCAATGTAAGGATGGCTTAGGCATTCAATGATCGGCACAATAGGTAATCTTTACGCCGCATATCGGTGGGATGATCTACATGATTGTATCGCCGCTTGACGTGGACTAATCCCGCAACAAGAGGGGTTAAAAAAAATAATGCAGATGGTTTTGCAATGGATACGAATAAGTGACTTACATTTGCGGCCATAATCATCATGATTCATTCACACATCAAAAACATAATACGATGAGAGAGATAAAAAAGATCGCGAACGATACAACGCGCTATCCTATGGCTATGCATATCGATATGCAGGAACAAATCTATGGATTGATTCAGCCCTTCGCACCGGAAAAGATTCTGCTGGGCACAACGGATATTCCCTCTTGGAAGAAGGACATTGATCAGGAGAAAGATGCGGTGCGAGACACGCCGCCGTCGGAGTCCATTCCATTCTTAACCGCCAAAGGGAAAAAGCGGCGGGAGATCGTTTCATCCCTCTTTTTAGAGATCCGCGCTGCGTCGACTTCACCTGTCGAAACCCGCGCGAAAGCGCTCACCACCGAAACCGGCAGCACCCTTTCCGCCCTGGCGCAAGCCGTGCACATCCTGCGCCCCGGCGGGCTGCTGGCCGTGGTGCTTTATTCCTATAAAGGTCTTCAGCGTGAGAACTTGATTGAGGAAACAGGTCACGTTTCTGGATTGCTCAACGATCTGGATAAGCCTACGGCCACCGCAGATCTAGCCACCCTTGGGCTGACTGAGGTCGTCCAAATGCTCCACACAGTCCATAACGAATATCTTACGCTCCGAGGATCGCGCGTGAAGGACCTCGCATCCGACACCCTACCCTCTGGTGCATCGTTACGCGTGAAGAACGATGCGACGGCTGACCAAATCTTTCGCCATATCGAAGCCGCCTATCTGTCCACTACCACCGACGATGACCGCAAAGCTATTGGCGAGCTGATAGACCGCATCAACGCCGTGCTCGGCATGATCAAGACGACGTATCGCCAGCGAATCGCGCAGAAGAAAGCCTCCTCGAAGAAGAAAAAGGGTGGTAAGGATAAGGAACCGAAGCAGCCCGAGTCGCCGAAGAACCCTAAGAAAAGAAAGGAAGAGCCAGACATTCGCCTCCCGGAAGATGAAAAACCGAAGACGCCCGACACCCCCGGAGGCGACACGCCCAAGAAACCCGAAGGCAGCGGTGAGACCCCCGAGCCACCGAAGAAGCCCGAGAGCGGCGGCGGCCCTGAGATCCATCTCCCAGAGGAGTAACCGCTCACTGCATCTCTGAACCGTTCGCCCGGCAGAGTCTCTCTGCGGGCTCGACTCTTCCGACCCTTCCAACCGAGGTGTCTAATCGCAGGTTCAGTGTATAGGCTCCCTCCGACCGCAGTATAGACCATGCGCTTGCCGCATGGCAATCGGGCATCCTGCAAAGTCGAGATGTCCGTTTTTGTATGCTGATACTTTCGATCGGAGAGTCCAATCACAGATTTAGTGTTCAGACCTTCTCAGACCGTAGTATAGGCCATGCGCTTGTCGCATGGCAATCGGGTATCCTGCAAAGTCAGGGTGCCCGTTTTTGTATCCAGATCCTTTTGACCGAGGAGTCTAATCGCAGGCTCAGCGTTCAACTCCCCTTCCGACCGTAGTATAGGCTATACGCTTGCCGCATGACAATCGGGTACCCTGCAAAGTCCGGGTGCCCGTTTTTGTATGCTATCCTTTTGACCGAGGAATCTAATCGCAGGCTCAGCGTTCAGCCTCCTCAGACCGCAGCATAGGCCATGCGCTTGTCGCATAGCAATCGGGCATCCTGCAAAGCCGGGATACCCGTTTTTGTATGCTATCCTTCCGATCGGAGAATCTAGTCATGGATTTAGTGTTCAGACCCCCTCAGACTACAGCATAGGCCATACGCTTATCGTATGGCAATCGGGCATCCTGCAAAGTCAGGGTGCCCGTTTTTATATGGTATTCTTCCAGCCAGGGAATCTAATCGCAGACTCAGCTTTCAGATCCCCTCTGACCGCAGTATAGGTCATGCGCTCGTCGCAAGGCAATCGGGCACCCTGCAAGGTTAGGGTGCCCATTTTTGTATGCTACCCTTCCGATCGGGGAATCTAATCGCATGTTCAGCGTATAGGCCCCCTCCGACCGCAGTATAGGTCATGCGTTTGTCGCATAGCAATCGGGTATCCTGCAAAGTCAGGGTGCCCGTTTTTGTATTCAGTCGTTCTCTCAGAAGGGCTTTCATTCTCTTTCAGTGAGGGTTATCATTCTGCTGAAAGCTCCTGCTCCTCCTACTCGGTAGGATAGGCGTGTACCGCATATGCCTCTCAAACGTTCCCACAAAGGGCAACCCATCTCATCGTTGGGTAGAATCGTGGCATCCATCTTTCCACCCCATCCTGCGGCAGGGTAGGCAAAGAGGATCGAGAAAGGATAATCCGGCGGCGGAACAGGGGACAAAAAAATCCCGCC
>CALALM010000359.1 GCA_937925565.1 uncultured Centipeda sp. | reverse complement strand
GTAACGCATGGCCTGCGTAAGCAATTCGTCCGCCGTACGCAGATCGTCCGTCTCGGGATCCCACGTGTCTGGATTGTGGCAATAACGGCAGCGCATGCTGCAACCTTTCAGGAAAATGAGGAAGCGAATGCCCGGCCCATCGACTGAACCGAACGTTTCAACCGAATGCACACGGCCTAAGAGGGGAGAAGTTTCCATGAAGCGAATGACTAAAAGCGAAAAACTAAAGTTGGGATTGAGGTTGTGATTGGGTAGAGCGAAAAGAGGAGGAGCATCGAACGTGCTCCGCTCCCCCTCTTCTTCATTCAATAATTACATCTTTCCATGTGCCTGGCGTGCGATCACGTCGAGCTGCTGCTCCTTGGTCAAGTCGATGAACTTGACGGCGTAACCACTGACGCGGATTGTGAAGTTGGCGTACTCTTCTTTCTCGGGGTGCTCCATGGCGTCGATCAGCTTGTCTACGCCAAAGACGTTCACGTTCAGGTGGTGTGCGCCGCGATCGAAGTAGCCGTCCATTACGCGAACGAGGGTCTCTACCTGCTCATCCTGCGTATGGCCGAGCGTCGAGGGACTGATCGTCTGCGTGTTCGAGATGCCGTCCAACGCGTACTCATACGGCAGTTTAGCCACCGAGTTCAGCGATGCCAGCAAGCCACTCTTCTCTGCACCATATGACGGGTTGGCACCCGGAGCGAGCGGTGCACCGGCCGGACGTCCGTCGGGCATGTTGCTCGTGTACTTGCCATAAACCACGTTAGAGGTAATGGTCAGGATACTCGTCGTCGGCTCCGAGTTGCGGTAGGTGTGGTGGCGGCGGATCATGTTCATAAACGTCTTCAGCAGCCATACTGCAATCTCATCGGCGCGGTCGTCATCGTTGCCGTAGCGCGGGAAGTCGCCCTCGACCTCGTAGTCCACGACGATGCGGTCATTGTAGATCGGCTTGACCTTCGCGTACTTGATTGCGGAAAGCGAGTCGACAACATGCGAGAAGCCCGCGATGCCCGTTGCGAACGTGCGGCGCACATCCGTGTCAATGAGCGCCATCTCCGCCGCCTCGTAATAATACTTGTCGTGCATATACTGAATGATGTTCAGCGCGTTCACGTAGACGTGCGCGAGCCAGTCCATCATCCGCTCATACTTCACAATGACGTTGTCGTACTCGAGATATTCCGTGCGGATCGGGCGGTAAGCGGGGCCGACCTGCACACCGCTCTTTTCGTCCATGCCGCCGTTGATCGCGTAGAGAAGACACTTTGCGAGGTTTGCACGCGCACCGAAGAACTGCATCTCCTTGCCCGTCTGCGTCGCCGAGACACAGCAGCAGATGGAGTAGTCATCGCCCCACTCGGGCTTCATCACATCGTCGTTCTCGTACTGGATCGAACTCGTGCGGATGGAGATGCGTGCCGCATAGTTCTTAAACTTCTCCGGCAGCTTCGAAGAGTAAAGCACGGTGAGGTTCGGCTCGGGAGAGGGTCCCATGTTCTCAAGCGTATGGAGGAAACGGAAGTCATTCTTCGTGACCATGTGGCGGCCGTCCATGCCGATGCCCGCCACCTCAAGTGTCGCCCAGATCGGATCGCCCGAGAACAGCTCGTTGTAGGACGTGATGCGCGCGAACTTCACCATGCGGAATTTCAGCACGATGTGGTCAATCAGCTCCTGCGCCTCCTCCTCGGAGAGTGTACCATTTTCAAGGTCGCGCCGGATGTAGATGTCGAGGAATGTCGAGATGCGCCCGACGCTCATTGCCGCGCCGTTCTGCGTCTTGATCGCCGCGAGATAGCCGAAGTACAGCCACTGCACCGCCTCGCGTGCGTCCTTCGCAGGTGCGGAGATATCAAAGCCATAGAGCTGCGCCATCTCCTTCATGCCCTTCAGCGCGCGGATCTGCTCTGCGACCTCCTCACGCTGCCGGATGACATCGTCGCTCATAATGCCGTCGCCGTAATTCAGCAGGTCGCCCTCTTTGAACGCAATGAGGTGATCGATACCATAGAGCGCAACGCGGCGGTAGTCGCCCACGATGCGCCCGCGCCCGTACGTGTCGGGCAGCCCCGTGATGATGTGGCTGCGGCGTGCTGCGCGGATCTCGTCCGTGTACGCATCAAAGACCGCCGCGTTGTGCGTCTTGTGATACTTCGTAAAGATCTCGTGGAGCTTCGGGCTGACCTTGTAGCCATAGTTTTCGAGCGCCTCCTCCGCCATACGGATGCCGCCGTACGGCATGAATGCCTGCTTCAAAGGCTTGTCCGTCTGAAGTCCGACGACTTTCTCAAGCTCCTTCATCGCGGGGTCGATGTAGCCGGGACCATACGCCGTCAGACCGGAGACGACCTCGGTCTCCATATCGAGAACGCCGCCCTTTTCGCGCTCCTCCTTCTGGAGTTCCTGCACGCGTGCCCACAGGCGATTCGTCGCGTCCGTCGGCGGTGCAAGGAAAGACTCATCGCCGTCGTACGGCGTATAGTTGCGCTGAATGAAGTCGCGGACGTTGACCTCCTCCTGCCAGACGCCCCCTTCAAAACCGTCCCAGCTCTTGCTCTGCAGCATGGTATGCCTCCTGTTCTGCCGTAAAAAATTTTTTGAGAATAACTCCCCATTCGATGCTTTCATAATACTTGAATTGCATTCACTTTTCAATAGAACGAAGGAAATAAATGCTATCAATATTTTTCATGAAAAATATAATTTATGTATATATCAAAAATCCCCCTGCCGAGTCGGGGGAAGAGGATCATGCGCAGTATGGACGAAGGGACACCCTATCCCTTCGGCTCCTGTGTGATATACGCCAGCAGTGCCGCGAGCGGGAGTGCAAGGACGGAGACGAGCAGCGCGGGCGCGAGTCCGATGACATCGCCGAGTGCCGCCGTCGCCGCGACACCGAGACTGCCAAGCCCGAACGACATGCCGAGCATCATCCCCGATGCCATCGCCGCATTCTCCGGAAGTGCCTGCTGCGCCCAGATGATCGAGCTCGGCTGTGGTGCCATCAGGGCAAAGCCGGCCGCAAAGAGCACAATGCCGCCGATGATATCCGCACTCACATGGGTAAAGTAATACGCACACGGCAAAATGCCGAGCACAAGGAAGGTCACAATAATTCCGCGTCCCGTGAACCGATCCGCAAGGTTGCCGCCGACAAGACCGCCTGTCATGCCGCCGAGCATAAAGATCGTGAGGAAGAGTCCCGCCGCGCCCGTATCCTCCCCATTTCCGACGAGCAGCAGCGGCAGGAACGTCCCAAATGCGCCGTGCGTCCAGCAGCGCAGCCCCATCGCCAGGTTCAGCGTGATCGTC
>CALALM010000358.1 GCA_937925565.1 uncultured Centipeda sp. | reverse complement strand
GGATGATGTTTTACCGCTTGTTGCATCGACCAAAGGGAATCTGCGATGGATCTCTGGAGAATCTCTCCCGTTAGAGGAGCTACCGTCTCGGAATGGAGCAGCACAGGGGGTACAGCTGATTTTCAGAGGCTCAAAAGAACTTTCCATGTTCGATGTGATGGAAAAATCGGAAGCCATCGCCGGTTGTTTTGCAGATGGGGTCAATGTTCTATGGCAGATTGAGGTGCATGATAAGAACGAAATCCTTGTTTTTGTCGCACAGCCCATGCCCTAAAAATTATAGTGCCCAAAGGACAGTGAATTGAGTCGGCTCTATTTGTATGCAGGAAATCAACTTGGTGAGGAGAGAGCGAACATGCGAGTCTACGAGAGTGCGCGCGAGCTTAGAATTGCGTGCAAGTATGATGATTTGCTGCCGTCATTGCGGGAATACGCTCCTCATCGGGAGACCCGTGAGATCGAATGCGGCATTCCTGTAAAGCGGTTCTGTCGAGGGACAGAAAAGTACGGAGAGGAGGTTTTGGCTCATATCGAAGATGGTGTTGACACATGGCGAATTCTCTTGACGGCGGATGTATCCGTAGCAGAGATCCCTGTAGAAATGCTCAAGAAGCAGGATATGGTACTTGTCTATCGAACAAACAGCGAGGAGCAGCTGGCCGAATGCGTGCGACCGCTCTTTCCTCTGCAGAAGAGGGAGCCGGGTGAGGTCGTATGTCGTCCTGCAGTCTTTTGTTTTGCAAATACGGATGCAGCAAAAGAGTTTATTCGCGTCATTGGATGGCAGATGCTCACGGATTCTCAAATTATTGACATTGACTGCGAGGATGTGATCAAGGCGTTCGCATCACAGCGAGGCAATATTCTCTGCATATCGAAGAAAAATCTGTTTCCGCAGGAAAAATTGTCCGCACAAGATGCAGAAGTACAGGGAGCTTTGTTAATCTTTCGAGGGGATGAGCAGCTTTCAATGCTTGAAGTATGTGGACAAGCGGAGAAACTTAGTCGTTCTTTTCACGAAAGTGCAGACATTATATGGATGATCATAGAGCGTCATGAGCAGAGCGTGACTGCACTTCTTGCAACGAGTCTGACCGATCAAGGTTTTTGCTCGTGCAATGGATTATGATAAAACCGATGGGCATAGAGAGGTGTAGCATTCAAAGACTTGTGCGCGGAAAAGGCATATGGTCAATCGAATAATGGAGGGACAAGGAAATGTCATCCTACAAGGAAATTTGGGATCTGCGGATTACCTGTACCGATGATAATTTGGTCCCTCCTTTGGAACACAATTATTCCTGCGTTACGGAATGCGATCCCCTATATGGTATGCCTGTGCGACAATTTTATAAAGAGCGCGAGAGATACGAAGGGGATGATGAGCCGTACGTGATATGGCAGGGGGCCACAGATAGAGAAAGCTACGAGGACGATGTGGACGAGGATGAAGTATGGCTATGGCGTGTTTTGCTGGTCTCGGACACTCACATTGCAGAGATGCCGCCGGAGATATTCGAACAGCAGGATATGCTTCTCATATATCGTACAGCTTCCGAGGGGGAATTTATTGAATCCGTGCAGCCCTTCTTGGCGTGGCAAACAGATGAGTTTTACCAACATTTGAATAATCCTGACATTTTTTGTTTCGATGATGCGGATTGTGCAAAGGACTTTATGCACTGGTTTGGACTGTGGTGGGGCAAAAGCTGTTATGAGGATATGGGGGATTTGGGCTATTCCAATGTCCAAAAGACGCTGGCATCGCGTGATGGGAAGGTTCAATGTATCTCGGAGGCAGGAAAATTGCCTGTGCAGGATGAGACCGTAGAGGGCGTTCTGATCTCTTTCGGTGTGGACGAAGAACATTCTCTCATCCCAGATGAAATGCTGGAATGGTGGGATGTGTCAGAGCAGGAGGATGCTCTTTTCGATTATATTAGCGAAAAAGTGCAGGAGATTATCCCTTGTTTCCCTGCAGCACGATTTATATGGACAGTGAGAGCGGGTAAGAAGTGTGAGGAGGTCGTGTTTATTGCTAGAGCGTTGATTTCCACATCAGGCATGAAAATTTAGCGAATCATTGATAAAAGGGGTGATATTAATGAGCGTCCTACTGAACCGCAAATGCTGTGCTACTTGTGAACATTGGATGGGCAAGCGAGAATCCGGCAAGTCTGTTCGCTGTGAAAACGACCGAGTTTTGGGCGTGTGCATCAATAAGAAGAGTTCGTTCAAGGGCAAAGAAACCAAGGCGGGTTACCACTGCGCTAATAAATATGAGCAGTGGACTGGATATAAGAAATAGAAGGATTGCCCGATGCCCGATCGGCAATAATGCCACTCAAAAATATAATTCCTGAACAAAACAATGCACATCCAATATGCTATACCATCTTTGGCTTAAGGATGTGTATTTTCTTTTAGTTGAGAGACTCTCAACATAAACAATGGGCGTGAAGAATGCGAGATCAACACAGATTCCATTCGCTCTACCTAGGGTCTGGAATCTCTTTTCTTTTGTAAAGAATCATTAGGCAACTTCCACCATCCTGTGTTATAATTTTCTTATATTTGAAACGTAGGAGGGAAGGCCGTTGTTTGCAAA
>CALALM010000357.1 GCA_937925565.1 uncultured Centipeda sp. | reverse complement strand
GCATAATCGGGGTAAAGGACAATGACCCCGTGTGTGGGTAGGAACAAGGAGGAAATGCAATGCCAAGAGTAAAAAGCGGTGTCACGGCACATCGTCGTCATAAGAAGATCCTGAAGCTCGCGAAGGGTTATCGCGGGGCGCGCAGCAAGCAGTTCAAGAAGGCGAATGAAACCGTCATGAAGGCGCTCTACTATGCGCGTCGTGACCGCCGTGCGAAGAAGGGGACGTTCCGTCGCCTTTGGATTGCCCGCATCAACGCGGCTGCCCGCGCCAATGGGATCTCGTACAGCCGTCTCATCGCTGGTCTGACGAATGCCGGCGTCGAGGTCAACCGCAAGATGCTCGCCGACCTCGCCGTTGCCGACGCTGCTGCATTCACACAGATCGTCAATGTAGCGAAGGAGAACCAGTAAGAAAAGATTGCGTCTGATGAATCACACGACTCATCAGACGCATTTTTTATGATATGAAAAACATACAAAGCATTACAAGCACTACGAATTCCATCATTCGTCTGACCCACGCAATCGTTCACACGCATCGCCGCGGTGCAAAGGAAGGCCTGTTCACGGTCGAGGGGCTGCGGCTCGCGGAGATGGCAGCAGCATCGGATGGGCGCATTCGTCACGCACTTGTCACCGAGCGTGCAATCGCGGGAGAGCGGGCGCGAATTCTTGTTGACACACTTATGGAACATAGTGTTCCTGTTGCTCTCGTTACCGAGGCGTTATTTTCATCGATATCTGAGACAGATACGCCGCAGGGCATTCTGCTTGTAATGGAACGGCGCAAGGGGGCTGACATTTCTTCACTCCACAGCGTGCGCGACAGAGAGGAGCCGCCGCTTTATATAGCACTCGATCGCGTGCAGGATCCCGGCAATGTCGGGACAATCCTGCGGACGGCAGATGCTGTTGGCGCATCGGGGGTCATCCTCCTGCACGGATCTGCGGATATCTACAGCTCCAAGGTCGTTCGCGCGACGATGGGCTCCATCTTTCACGTCCCTTTTGCCCTCGGAGTCACAGCGGAGGAACTGATTCACTTTGCAGAGAGTGAGGAGCTTGCATTCCTTGTAGCAGCTTGTGATGAAGGAGCGTGCACGCATTTTGCGGCAGATTTTCGGCGTCCCATACTCATCGTGTTTGGCAATGAGGCGAACGGTGTATCGGAGAACATCCTGCATGCAACAGAGCATATTTACATTCCCATGCGGGGGTGTGCGGAGTCGCTGAACGTTTCTGCGGCGGTGACCGCTGTTCTGTATGAGGCGTTTCGCCAGCGCTGTTACGCATAAACAGCAAAAAGGGGTTGATCCGAGAGCAGATCAAGCCCCTTGTGTTATGCGGTTTTACGCCGGCAGGAGCGACAAGATGCGTTCTTTTGAAATGAGTCCGATGGAATCTTCCACCATCTCACCGTCCTTGAAAAAGAGTAACACGGGGAGACTCATCACGGCATATTGCTCGGCAATATCCTCCGCTTCATCCATATTGATCTTACAGACCTTAATGTCCGTGCGCTCTGCAGCAATCTCCTCCAGAACGGGTATGAGCATACTGCATGGTGTGCACCATGTTGCCCAAAAATCGACGATGACCACACGATCGCTTTCCAGCACCTCGGTCTTAAATGTTTCTGCCGTCAACTCAATAAGTCCCATATCTCGAATCTCCTTTACATAACCTTACCGACGATTCTGTTTATCATAAACAAAACACTTCTTTTTTTCAAGTAATAATGAGAAAATCTTATTTCTTTTTTCGGCGTCGGAGCGACTTGTCCGCGTTGGATTGTTCGGTTGCGCCATAGCGAGAAAAGGTATATAATGTCAAAGGAGAAGGTTATTTTTATGGACGAGGGTAGAAATGTTTGAAAAGCGAGGAAAGGGAATATGAGCGGAAAGAGACGGATTGCGCTGACTCCCGTGCTCAAAAGGCATAAGTTCATCTTTGATCTGATGAAGAATACGACCTCCGATTATACATTTATGATGGATCCAACGGCTGATATTTTTCTTGCGGCACCCGCGTTTGTTCACGTGTATGACCTCCCCGCAGAGACCATGGAGCACATTGCGGATATACTCAGTCCGCTTGTTCACATGCAGGATCGCAAATCTCTTACCGAGCTCTTTTCATCGCTGGACAATCTGGCGGATGGACGGGAGCGACAGCTCGACTTCCGTATGCAGGATGCAAAGGGCGATTTTTCATGGCTGCGTCTGAAGGGGAAGATCGGTACTTCTGAGGATGGAACACCGAATCTCTTCGTCGGGACGATCAGCCAACTTGCCCGACGCAACTCTGCAGATTCCGTCACCGGACTCCTCAATCGCTATCAGTTTGTCGAGGATCTGGGCGAGGCTCTCCGCGAGGCACGCGAGACGGGCGGGGGTGGCGGGCTCCTCGTCATGGGTATCGACAACTTCCGCACGGTCAATGAGGCGTTCAACCATGAGATCGGCGACATCATCCTGCGTCAGATCTCCGAGCGCATCCTTCAGAATATTCCGCGCAGACTCTCCCTCTATCGGTTGGACGGTGATGAGTTTGGACTTATCTATCCGGGGGCGGATGAGGAGATGCTCACGGAGTTCTTCATCCGTGTCCAGCGCGAGTTCGCCCATCCACAGGTCTACGACGGTCGGCAGTATATCGTCACGGTATCGGCAGGCATGGTGTTCTACCCGCAGTCGGCACGCGATCCGCTTGTCCTGCACAAATATGCACAGGCAGCTCTGGATGCGGCAAAGTCGGGTGGCAAGAACCGCATCAATGAGTTCTCAAAGGAAGTATATAACCGCTGGTTGCGCTCCCTGACGATTCAGGAGCAGATTCTTCAGGATGTCAAGGCGGGTTGCCGTAACTTCGGGCTCTACTTTCAGCCGCAGGTGGCGGGTGATGATCAGCATATCGTGGGTGCTGAAACACTGCTTCGCTGGAAGAACAGCAAGGGGCGCATGGTCGCACCGATGGAGTTCATTCGCATCCTCGAGGAGACCAAGACGATCGTTCCGGTCGGTCGCTGGATCTTTGAACAGGCACTGCGTGTTTGCAAGGAGTGGCGCCAACGTATTCCAAACTTCCATATGAGCGTCAACATGAGCTATGAGCAGATCAAGGATCTCTCCTTTCTCGAGTTTGTGGAGGACTGTCTGCGGCGTCACGATATGCCGCCCGATGCAGTTGTGCTCGAGCTTACGGAGAGCAAGATCGTCAGCGATCTGAAATTTGTCAACGCACAGTTTGATGCGTTCCGTAACCACGGCATCAAGGTTGCAATGGACGACTTCGGCACGGGCTATTCCTCACTTTCCTCACTCAAGAACCTGAACTGTGACATCGTGAAGATCGACCGCGCCTTTGTCATTCGTATCCTCGAGAACAACTTCGATCAGAAGCTCGTCGAGTATACGGTGGATCTCTGCCACAGCATCGGTATGACTACCTGTATCGAGGGCGTGGAGCAGCAGGAGGAGTATGACTGCCTCGTGAAGATCTGCAAGACGGATACGATTCAGGGCTACCTCTTCGGGCGTCCGGAGCCGCAGGATGTATTTGAAAAGAAGTTTTTGGGTATGTGATGGTAAGAGAAAAGACAGCAGAGGGATTGACACTCCTCGGAGAACAACGTACGGACTATGGCTATGACTATGCACCTGAGGTGCTTGAGACCTTCCAAAATAAACATACGGATCATGATTACTGGGTACGGTTCAACTGTCCCGAGTTCACAACGCTCTGTCCGATTACGGGGCAGCCGGACTACGGGACAATCTACATCTCCTACATGCCCGCAGAGCGCATGGTCGAGAGCAAATCATTGAAACTCTATCTCGTTAGTTTCCGTAATCATGGGGACTTCCATGAGGATGTGGTCAATGTTATCATGCGCGATCTCATCCGATTGATGGAGCCGAAATACATCGAG
>CALALM010000356.1 GCA_937925565.1 uncultured Centipeda sp. | reverse complement strand
CGTCTGCCTGTGCCCTCGCTTGATACGGAGATTCCTGTCTACACAACGCGCCCCGATACTGTCTTCGGCATGACCTTCGTCGCGCTTGCGCCCGAGCATCCACTTGTGGAGAAGATCTGCACGGTCAGCGACAAGGCAGACGAGATTCGCGCGTTCTGCATGCGTGTCCGCAAGCAGTCCGACATCGAGCGCGCTTCGAGTGAGTCGGAGAAGGAAGGCATCTTCACGGGGCTCTACTGCACGAATCCGTTCAATGGGGAGCAGGTCGAGATCTGGGTAACGAACTATGTGCTCTTTGAGTATGGCACGGGCGCAGTTATGGCAGTGCCGTCCGAGGATCAGCGCGACTGGATGTTTGCGACGAAGTACGGCATCCGCAAGATCCTTACAATCCGTCCGCCCGAGGGGGAGCTGCGGCTCGAGGATATGAGGGAGGCATACGTCGAGAAGGAAGGTATCCTCATCAACTCCGGCAAGTTCACGGGGATGGAAATGCATGCGGCGATGGGGGCGATCATCGACGAGGCGGAGGCACAGGGCTTCGGCAAGCGCCGTGTCAACTACCGCCTGCGGGACTGGCTCATCTCACGTCAGCGTTACTGGGGCGCACCCATTCCGATTATTAACTGCGAGGCATGCGGCGAGGTGCTCGTCCCCGAGGAGGAGCTGCCCGTGCGTCTGCCAGAGGATGTGTCGTTTGCACAGGGGGCGGTATCGCCGCTCTCCTCGAGTGAGCACTTCCTCCACTGTAAATGCCCGAAGTGTGGCGGACCGGCGATACGCGAGACAGATACGATGGACACCTTCATCTGCTCGTCGTGGTACTACTACCGCTACGCCGATCCGCACAATACGGATCGTCCGTTTGATCGCGACAAGGTGAACTACTGGGCACCCGTCGATCAGTACATCGGCGGTATTGAGCACGCGATCCTGCATCTCCTTTACGCCCGCTTCTTCACAAAGGTACTGCGCGATGCGGGGATGCTCAACTTCGACGAGCCGTTCACGAACCTTCTCACGCAGGGCATGGTCATCAAGGACGGGGCGAAGATGTCGAAGTCGCTCGGCAATGTCGTATCGCCTGAGGAGATCATCGAAAAGTACGGCGCGGATACGGCGCGCCTCTTCATCTTGTTTGCGGCTCCCGTGGAGCGCGATCTGGATTGGAGCGATCAGGGCGTCGAGGGGGCGTTCCGCTTCCTGAACCGCGTCTGGCGCATCCTGCTTCAGTTCGAGAATGCGATCAAGGGCGCGCCGGGAGCCTACGATCCTGCAGTGCTCACGTCCGAGGAGAGCGAACTGCGCCGCGTCCTGCACATGACCACGAAGAAGGTCACCGAGGATGTGCGCGAGCGCTTTATGTTCAATACGGCAATTTCTGCCATCATGGAACTGGTCAATGCGTTCTACGCATTTCAGGACAAGGAACTCAGCCCCGCGCTTGCGCGTGAAACGGCAAGTGCGCTGTTGCGCCTACTTGCGCCGTTTGCGCCGCATATCACGGAGGAACTCTGGGCACGCCTCTTTACGGGCAGCGTTCACGCTCAGAAATGGCCGACATATGATGAATCTGCGCTCACGCAGGACGAAATCGAGGTGGTACTGCAGATCAACGGCAAGGTGCGTGACCGCGTGAAGATCGCCGCCGATCTCGACAAGGATGCGATGGAGCAATTGGTTACCGAACTGCCGCGCGCCAAGGAGCTCACGGAGGGCAGGCAGATTGTAAAGGTCATCTGCGTTCCAGGAAAGCTCGTCAATATCGTTGTCAAAGGATAAGAGAGAAATTCTGTTCAGGGAAGAAAAAAGGGAGAGTGTGTATTATGCTAAAAGCGTTTGCTGTTCGGAGCCTGCTACCGGAAATGATCATCGGGCGTACGGTTTACGATGGAGAGACCGAGGTTGTTCTCGTTGAGGGCGGTACGGTTCTGGACCGGGAGAAGATCAAGCTGCTCAAGGAGAAGGGGATCGCCTCTGTCTATGTTGACGAGGACAGTATCCTTGTTGCCGTGGAGAAGGAAAAGGCAACCAAGGAGGAAGAGAAACCTTCTTCCTATGAAGGAACGGTGGCGCCTGAGCGTGACGCGAAGCTGGATGACAAATACGAAAAGAACTATCGCTACGTTTACGGCGAGATGGAAAAACTCTTTCAGGATGCGGCGGTCACCGGAAAACTCAACATGGACATCCTGCAGCCCGTGATGGCGAGCGGACGCCTACGGGACCTCTACAAGGAGGGCGCGACGGCGGTTTCCATGATCTACACGATGAATCAGGAGGGGGACTACAACCTCCATCTCGCTATCCTCGGCGGTCTTATGGCAAAGTGGATGGGTCTTAGCGGCATCGATCGTCAGAACCTCGTGCTTGCGGGACTCTTCCTTGATATTGGCAAACAATTCATCGATAAGGAGCTGCTTGAGAAGAAGGAGCGTCTCACGGAAGAAGAATTCGACATCCTCAAGAATCACGTCGTCGAAAGCTTCAAACTCCTCGAGGGCAGCGAACTCTCGGGACGGACCGACCTCATGAACGGAGTTATCCAGCATCACGAGCGCAACGACGGTTCGGGCTATCCGTCCGGACTTAAGGGCGATCAGATCTCGACGTTTGGTAAGGTACTCGCAGTGCTCGACAGCTATGACGCAATGGCGTCCAGCCGCACATACGCAGAGAAGCGCTCGCCGTTTGAGGTGTTTAAGATCCTCTACGCCGACGTGCTGGATGGCAAGCTGGACTCAGAATATACCGTGCTCTTTATGCGTAAGCTCAATGCTGCGCTCAATGGCTGCTGGTTGCGTCTCTCCGACGGTACTGCAGGGCGCATCGTCTACATCGACGAGTCGCGCGTTACGGCAATGCCCGTTGT
This sequence comes from uncultured Centipeda sp., assembly GCA_937925565.1. GTDB lineage: Bacteria > Bacillota > Negativicutes > Selenomonadales > Selenomonadaceae > Centipeda. Next base: position 984 of record CALALM010000356.1, on the reverse strand, counting down.
GCAGCTCGTGGACGGCGGCTTTATCGACCTCAATACGGTGAAGGACATTACCGTCGTCGAGATCATGACTGCGGCAGAGGTCAGCAAGCTCTAATTGTAATGATAAAAAGCACCCTGCGGGGTGCTTTTTTATGCGCAACTATTTCCATCGCTCATTGAATGCGCTATAATGACAGAATGACTTTTCGGCAGTGATGGGGAGGGTGCACAATGGCGATGGTTCCAAAACTCAATACGACGATCTTCGAGAAGGAGATCCCGTTTAAGGTCATTGCGCCCTTTGAACCGATGGGCGATCAGCCACGGGCGATTGCGGACATCGCGGGCGGCATCGAGAATGGCATGACGGCGCAGGTGCTCCTCGGCGCGACGGGTACGGGCAAGACATATACGATGGCAAAGGTCATCGAGCGCGTGCAGCGTCCGACGCTCGTCATTGCGCACAACAAGACGCTTGCCGCACAGCTCGCAAGCGAGTTCAAGTCGTTCTTTCCCGACAACTATGTCGGCTACTTTGTCAGTTATTACGACTACTATCAGCCGGAGGCATACATTGCGCAGACGGACACCTACATCGAGAAGGATGCGTCCATCAACGACGAGATCGATGAACTGCGCCACTCCGCGACCTGTTCGTTGTTCGAGCGGCGCGATGTCATCATCGTTGCGAGCGTGTCGTGCATCTACGGCCTCGGCTCACCTGAGAGCTATCACGAGATGGTGCTCTCCGTGCACAAGGGGCAGACAATCCCGCGCGAGGCGATTCTCCAAAAGCTCGTTTCCATCCGCTACGAGCGCAACGACATCGCCTTCGAGCGCGGGCGCTTCCGCGTGCGCGGCGATGTCGTTGAAATCTTTCCTGCGGGCTACAACAACCGTGGCGTACGCATCGAGATGTTCGGCGACGAGGTGGAGCGCATCATCGAGTTTGACGCGATGACGGGTGAGGTCTACGGTGAGCGTCTGCATTCCATGGTCTTTCCT
>CALALM010000355.1 GCA_937925565.1 uncultured Centipeda sp. | reverse complement strand
TCGAGGGGACGACGGCATCGGTACCGCCGCAGGGGGGGCGAAAGCATCCCCAGCAGGAACTGCTGCAGATTGATACGACGAACATTCTCTTTATCTGCGGCGGTGCGTTCGACGGCATTGAGGAGATCATCGAGTCGCGTCTTGGCAAGAAACAGATGGGCTTTGGCGCCGAGGTGCGCTCGAAAAAGCGTGTTTCCGTCGGAGAATCGCTCAGCAAGGTGATCCCCGAGGATCTGATGAAGAACGGTCTGATCCCCGAGTTTATTGGGCGACTGCCCGTCGTCGTGACACTGAACTCGCTCGACGAGGATGCGCTTGTGCGCATCCTGACCAAGCCGAAGAATGCGCTCGTCAAGCAGTTCCAGAAACTCTTGGAGCTCGACGGCGTACGTCTCACCTTTGAGGATGATGCGCTGCATCTCATCGCGAAGGAAGCGCTCACGCACAAGACGGGGGCGCGTGGACTGCGTTCCATCATCGAGGGCATCATGCGCAACGTTATGTATGAGGTGCCGTCGATCCAGGGAGTAACCGCATGTCAAGTCACAAAGGATGTCATCGCGAACCACAGCGATCCGATTCTGACCATCGACGGTAGCAGTGCGGCAAAGATGGCAGCTGCAAACTAAGAATACCCACATGAAAGGAGCTCTGCACTGCGGTGCTCCTTTTTTATATATAGATGGAAGGAAATATGATGTCCGAGAAACACACACTCCCACTGCTTCCACTGCGTGGTCTGGTAGTCTATCCGCATATGATGGTCAACCTTGATGTCGGACGTGACCGTTCAGTTGCTGCCATTGAGAGCGCCATCGCGGGGGACAGCCAAATCCTCGTCGTGGCACAACGGGATCCGGAATGCGATGACCCGACGGCGGACGATCTCTATAGCGTTGGTGCTGTTGCGGAGATACGGCAATTTCTTCGCATGCCCGAGGGGGTTCTGCGCATCCTTGTCGATGGACAGAAACGTGCGGAGATCCTTGCCATCCGTGAGGGCGATACCTATGCTGAGGCAGATGTGCACGAGGTCGATGAGGTGGAGGAGGAGCCTTTGAGCAAGGAGATGGAGGCACTCGTTCACGGAGTTACGAGCAAGTTTGAGGAATGGGTGAAGCTCTCCCACAAGATCCCGCCGGAGGCACTTGTTTCGATCTCGATCATGGAGGACATGGGGCGGCTTACAGACATCATTGCGAGTCATCTGAGTCTTCGGCATGAGGTGCGTCAGGAGATCCTTGCTGCCATCGACGTACGCGCGCGTCTCGAACGCCTCTATCAGGCGCTCATGCACGAGCTCGACATCATGGGGATTGAGAGCGAGATCAACCGTCGCGTGCGCAAGCAGATGGACAAGGTGCAGCGCGACTTCTACCTGCGTGAGCAGATCAAGGCGATTCGCAAGGAGCTTGGTGACGATGCGGACAAGGCTGCCGAGGTGGATCGCTATCGTGAGGCTCTTGGCTCGAAGAAGTTTCCCGATGCTGTGCGTGAGACCATCGAGCGCGAGATTCACCGCCTTGATATGAGCCACGCGATGAGTGCCGAAGTCGGTGTCATCCGCAACTATCTGGATACGCTGATCGAACTGCCGTGGAACGAAGTGACCGAAGAGCACGTCGACATGACGGAGGCGCAGGCGGTGCTTGAGCACGATCATTATGGTCTCTCGAAAATCAAGGAGCGCATCCTTGACTATCTCGCCGTGCGGCGGCTTGCGCCCGAGCAGAGCGCACCGATTCTCTGCCTCGTCGGCGCGCCCGGCGTTGGCAAGACATCGCTCGGCGCATCGATTGCACGCGCGATGGGGCGCAAGTTCATCCGCATCTCGCTCGGCGGCATCCGCGACGAGGCGGAGATTCGCGGGCACAGGCGCACCTATGTCGGCGCAATGCCGGGGCGCATCCTCGAAGGAATTCGCCGCGCGGGCACGCGGAACCCTGTATTCCTCTTGGATGAGGTCGACAAGATCGCGATGGACTTTCACGGCGACCCGTCGGCAGCACTCCTCGAGGTGCTCGACCCCGCGCAGAACTGTACATTCAGCGATCACTTTGTCGAGCTGCCGTTTGACTTATCGCGCGTGTTTTGGATCGTGACAGCGAACAATCCCGCGAAGATTCCCACGCCTCTGCGTGACCGCATGGAGATCCTGAACCTGTCGAGCTATACTGAACTCGAAAAGATAGAGATTGCACGGCGGCATCTCCTTCCGCGCCAGCGCACGCAGAACGGACTCAAGGCAAAGGACATCCGCGTAAGCGCGGGCGTCTGGGCGGAGATCATCCGCTCCTATACGCGCGAGGCAGGGGTACGCGAACTCGAGCGCGTCATCGGACAGCTTTGCCGCAAGGCGGCGCGCAGGATCGTTGCCGATGAGAAGCCGCCGATTTCCGTGACAAAGGCAAATCTCGCGGACTTCCTCGAGCGCCCGAAGTATCACGCGGCAAAGCAGGAGAAGAAGCCGCTTGTCGGCGTCGTGACGGGACTCGCGTGGACGGAGGTTGGCGGCGATGTGCTGCGCACCGAGGTCAATATCCTGCGCGGCAAGGGAAAGCTCATTCTCACAGGGCAGCTCGGCGAAGTTATGCAGGAGTCGGCGCAGGCTGCACTTTCCTACGTGCGCAGCCGTGCCAGCGTGCTTCATCTCGCAGAGGACTTTTATGAGAAGGACGACATTCACATCCACCTGCCCGAGGGAGCAATCCCGAAGGACGGTCCCTCGGCGGGGATCACGATGGCGACGGCGATGATCTCTGCGCTCACGGGGCGCAAGGTGCGCTCCGATGTTGCCATGACGGGGGAGATCACGCTGCGCGGGAACGTCCTGCCGATCGGCGGACTCAAGGAAAAGACCCTCGCTGCCTACCGTGAGGGAGTCAAGACCATTGTTCTGCCGCAGGAGAATGAGCGCGATATCGAGGACATCCCCGATGCCGTGCGCTCCTCGCTTGAATTTGTGCCCGTCGCCCACATGGACGAGGTGCTGCGGGTCGCGCTGTATAATTAGGAGGTGCGGACGTGTCTGAAGCGGTTGTTATCACAAAGGCGACTTATCTCGCTTCCGCTGTGCGGCGCGACCAGTATCCCGAGGAGCTGCGTCCTGCCGTTGCCTTTATTGGGCGCTCGAACGTCGGCAAATCCTCGCTCATCAACTCTCTCACACGCATTCGGCAGCTTGCACGCGTATCTTCGAAGCCGGGCAAGACGCAGACCATCAACTTTTATGAACTCCTTTTGAAGATTGACGGAGGAGAGGAGCGTCACTCCGTCCACCTTGTCGATCTGCCGGGCTATGGCTATGCCAAGACCTCACGCGAGAGCAGAAAGGTTTGGGCGAAATTTATCGAAGAATATCTTCTGCACGCAGAGGAACTCCGCTTCGTCTGTCTTCTGCTCGATATTCGCCACACGCCGATGGAATCCGACCGCAGAATGTTTGACTGGCTTGTAGAGCATGACATCCCCGTGCTCGTCATTGCCACGAAAGCGGATAAGATCGGAAAGAATGCACGCCGCATGCAGATCGCGGCGATACAGACGACCCTTGGTGTACCTGAGCTCACAATCCTGCCCTATGCCTCACCGAAAAATGAAGGGCGTTCAGAATTACTTGACGTGATGAAGGAATATTTGGTAGAATAGACACAGAAAGAAATGAACGCGGTTCACTTTCTGTGCCGGAATATTCGCCCCTGAGCAAGGCAGAAGCACAATCGGCAGAGAGATGGGCTGCGGTGCTGTGTATTATGGGGGATGGTATCGTGAATTCACTTACGGATTTTGACAAACGGCTGCTGAACATACTGCAGGGAAACCTGCCCTTGTGTTCGCGGCCGTTTGCGTACTTGGGCGAGATGCTGGATACGACGGAGGAGCATGTGCTCAGTCGGCTGGGCGATTTGAAGCGCGAGGGATATCTCCGGCGCATCGGGACATTCTTTAACTCGGAGCAGCTCGGCTACCATGGTACGCTGATTGCACTGCGCGTCGCAGAGCAGAAGCTTCCGGATGTGGCACAGGCGGTCAATCGCTATGCGGGGGCGACCCACAACTACGAGCGCGAGGGGGACTACAATCTCTGGTTCACACTGCTGACCCCCTCACGTACGGCAGAGGAGAAAATCCTTGCCGAGGTTTCGGCACTGCCGGGCGTTGAGAGATTGATGTGCCTCAAAGCGAACAGGCGCTACAAAATCAACGTGCAGTTTAAACTCGCATAGCCGTGGGAAGGTATAGAAACACAATGACAGAAGAAATCGAGATTGGAGAACTTGATCAAAAGATTGTCCGATTACTGCAGGGGGATTTTCCGCTCGTAGCGGAACCATATAAGGAACTTGCCGCAGAGATCGGCATTACGGAGGAGGAACTCCTCGCGCACATTTCCTCCATGCGCGAGGAGAAGAAGATCCGCAAGATGGGCGCCGTTCTGCGCCATCGTGAGGTGGGCTTTACTGCAAACTGCCTGTGTGTCTGGAACGTACCCGATGGGCGCGTGGACGAGGTCGCAAAGCGTATGGCGGAGCATCCGCGCGTCTCACATTGCTACGACCGCAACCGCACGGACGATTGGCAGTACAACCTCTATACGATGATCCACGGCTACAGCCGTGAAGAGTGTGAGGAGATTGCAGCGAAGCTCGCCGCCTCGACCGGCATCGAGGAGCGCCGCATGCTCTACACTAAGAGAGAGTGGAAAAAGACATCGATGAAGTACTTTATTGAGGAATAAGTACGGTTGCACACAAAAATCCCGAGGGATCACATTGATCCCTCGGGATTTTCTATGCGGCCTTACAGTGCGAGGATCTGCTCACGCAGTCCTGCGAGCTGTTCGGCG
>CALALM010000354.1 GCA_937925565.1 uncultured Centipeda sp. | reverse complement strand
CCGGATAATAAGGCACCCACCGCCAATCCAAAGGATGCAAGGAATACAACGAATACGAAATGACCTACGGCGCATGAGGAAGGATGAGTACGATGAAATGTCCTTTTTGCAAAAAGCCGGACAGCCGGGTGATCGATTCGAGGGCTGCAGATGATGGAGCAACGATTCGCCGCCGCCGCGAGTGTGGGGAATGCGGACGGCGCTTCACCACCTATGAGGTGGTGGAGAAGCTGCCTCTCATGGTTGTCAAGCGTGATAACCGCCGCGAGCCGTTCAGCCGCGATAAGCTCCTGACAGGGATCATCCGCTCCTGTGACAAGCGTGACATTTCGATGGAGCAGATCACGAATTTCGTCGCGGAGATCGAACGTGACATCCGCAATCGTACGGAACCGGAGGTGCCGTCGGAGAAGATCGGTGAGCTCGTCATGGAGCGACTGAAGGACTTTGATGAGGTTGCTTATATCCGCTTTGCTTCGGTTTATCGAAAATTTGACGACATCACGAATTTCATTGAGGAACTGGAAACACTGCGTGCGCGACGCGGAAAGGAGTAGGATTACGAAAGGCATAGGTACGATTTGGATCATCGTCTGAAGAGCAGCTTGCAGGAACGATTTGCAAAGGAGCGCGGTGCTTGCCGTTATCCGGCAGGAAGACGTACGCGTTTTGCACTGGTCTACCCCAATACCTACTTTGTGGGCATGTCGAACCTCGGCCTGCACATCATCTATGACCTGCTCAATCGGCGCACGGATACGGCGTGTGAGCGTGTCTTTCTGCCCGATCGTACGGAACTCCCGCGCTACGAGCGCACGCAGACGCCGATGATGAGCGTGGAGACGCAGACGCCTCTTGCGGACTTCACCATCATCGGCTTTGCTGTTTCCTTTGAAATGGATTACTTTCATATTGTCAAAATGCTTGCGCTCAGCCATGTGCGTCCCCTTGCGGAAGAACGTACGGCGCGTGATCCGCTCGTTATCGCGGGAGGTCCGTGTGCGACGTTCAACCCAGAGCCGCTTGCGGAGATTGTGGACGCCTTTGTGATCGGGGAGGGCGAGGCGGTCATGTCCACACTGATGGATACCTACCATGAGGGCATTCGTCAGGGCGATGACCGCAGGGCGCTCCTCCGCCGTCTCGCCCACGTACCCGGCGTCTATGTGCCGGCGCTCTATGTGCCCTCCTATGATGGGGAAGGGAATCTTGCTGCGCTTATGCCGGAAGGTGGGGTGCCGCATAGGATTGCGCGTCAATGGGTGCATGATCTCGACGCCCATCCCGCGCATACAGTTGTCGTTACGGAAGATACGGAGTTCAATCTCTACCTCATTGAGACGGCACGCGGCTGTGGACGACACTGCCGCTTCTGCATGGCGGGCTATTGCTTCCGTCGTCCGCGCAACCGTTCTCTTTCCGTTATCGAGGATGAGGTGCGTGCAGCGCTGCCCTATGGCAAGAAGATCGGTCTGATGGGCGCTGCGATCTCGGACTATCCCGAGATTAATGAACTCTGCCGCTCCATCCTCGGTGAGGGACTCTCCATGTCCGTCGCGTCCTTTCGTGCGGATTCGGTGACGAAGGAACTCGTCGATGCCCTTGCCGAGAGCGGGCTTCAAACACTGACCCTCGCCCCCGAGGCGGGGAGTGCGCGCATGCGCGCCATTATCAACAAGGGCATCGAGGAGCAGCATCTCTTTACGGCGATTGATCTCGGTGTGGCAGCGCATATACCGAACTTCAAGCTTTACATCATGGTAGGGTTGCCGTTTGAAGAAGATGCGGACATCGCTGCGATCATCGACCTTGCACTGCGTCTGCGCACCTATATGGACGGGAAGGGCAGCCGCGGGATGCTGACGCTCAGCATCAACCCGTTCGTGCCAAAACCATTTACGCCGTTTCAATGGATGCCGATGGCGGACAAGAAGCGTCTCGATGCCGTGATGAAAAGTATTACACGGGCGCTTTGCCGTACGAAGAAGATCGTTGTGCACTTCGAGTCGCCAAAGGAGGCGCTCGTACAGGCGATCCTTGCGCGCGGCGACCGCCGCCTCTCTCAGCCGCTCATCCGTGCAGCACAGGGGCGCGGGGCAAAGGATCTTGTACCGGAGATGCGGGCAGCGGGCCTCTCTCCCGACGGCTACCTTACACGGACGTGGAGTATGGATGATTGCCTTCCGTGGGAGCATTTGGATATGGGCTTTTCCAAGCAATATCTGCGGCAGGAGTATGAAAGAGCGGCGGCACTGCAGGCAACACCCGCCTGCTTTGACGGATGTAAGCGGTGCGGTGTTTGCGGCAGCGCGGAAAGGACAAGCGGATGAGTTTTGTACTGCAGCATATACGGGACAATCTCTGGAGCGGGCGGCTCGATATTTTCCCAGAGGACAGGATGGTGCACGGTTTCTCTGCGCGGCAGGGCGGCGTGAGTCCCGCGCCGTTTGATACGCTCAACATGGCGCTGCACGTCGGCGACGATCCTGCGCACGTCCGGGAGAACAGGCGGCGCTATCTTGCGGCGTTGGGGCTTGACGCAGAACGGATCTGCACAATTCGACAGGTGCATGGTACGGAGATTGTGCGCGCGACGCGCCGGGACGCGGGGCGTGGTGCATGGGATTATGATGATGCGCTCGCGGATGCAGACGCCATTATCACGAATGACAGCGGCGTTCCGCTGATGCTCTGCTATGCGGACTGTGTGCCCGTCCTGCTCTATGACCCCGTCCATCATGCGGCGGGCGTCGTCCATGCAGGATGGAAGGGCACCGTGCAGCGGATCACCGCACAGACCATTGTGCACATGGGGGAG
>CALALM010000353.1 GCA_937925565.1 uncultured Centipeda sp. | reverse complement strand
TCGGCTCATATTTTGTTCCGCCGCCAACGGGAGCAGCTGAGGCGACGCAGACCTCCTCGTCTGCAGCTCCCGCGACGGCTTCCAACGTGGCAGCGGTGCCAAAGAAGGCACCGGAGAGCGTGAAGATCTCAAAAGAAGAGATTGAAAAGCAGCAAAAGGCACGCGAAGCGGCAGAGAAGAAGCGTGTGACAAAGCTCGCACGTCTCTACAATGATATGAAGCCAGCAGACGCCGCCAAAGTCATGGAGACGCTTGACATTGATTTGTGCATTGCCATTCTGCAGCGCATGGATGAGAGTAATGCGGCAAAGATCATGACGGCGTTTGAGCCGGATCGTGCGGCACAGATCACACAGATTATCTACGAAGGGGTACCGCGCAGGGCGATGAAGACGCGCAGCGCCGCGGCAAATGCACCGGCACCGGGCATGGAGCCGGCAGAGGAGGCTGCGGAAGCACAGTAAGGGAATCGGTATATCGGATGGAGAGAGCCTGCGAAGTTGCTGGAAAGCAGCACTTCGCAGGTTTTTATCCGTCTGTTCTTGGGGGGATATGCTTGCGCCGTCTATTTTTACTGCTTATTGTGTTCCTCGTCGGGGTGTTCGGTATCAACTTTGTTGCCCATACGGCAGAGGCCGCATTCAGTGACCGTGCCAAGAATATGGCAAAGATTACGGACATCCGCATCGGAAAGACCGACGGAAATGTCCGCATTGTTGTGGATTCTGAGCGTCCCGTTTCCTATCGGCAGAGTGTGCTGTCGCATCCGACACGCATCGTTCTGGATGTGCAGAATGCGTGGATTGCGCCGGAAGTGAAGAAGAACGTCTCGGTAGACTCCCCGCTTGTTTCCTCGGTACGCGCTGCCCAGTTTGACGCATCTACCGTGCGCATCGTTGTGGAGACAACGGTCGGCAAGGACAGTCGGAAAGTCTTTGCGCTTGGGGGGGGCAAACCGCGTATTGTCATGGATTTTGGCAAGGGGATCGGCAGTGGGAATGCGGTGAAACCGGCACCCGTACAGCCGCCGCAGTCCGATGTCGAGGAAGATGATTCGCGTGGTCGCGGCAGCATTGAGCGTGACCTTGACGCAATCACCGGGATGAAGGGGCGCAAAATTGTGATTGATCCCGGGCATGGAGGCAGCGATTCGGGAGCCATCGGACCGACGGGCATCATGGAGAAGTCCGTGACCCTGCGTGTCAGCCGTGAGCTCAAGCGCCTCCTTGAGGCGGAGGGAGCGCAGGTCATTCTCACGAGGACGGGAGATACCGAGGTATCGTCCAAGGGCGCGAATGCTACCTCTGTTGAGGAGCTTGAGGCACGTTGTGAAGTCGCCAACCGTGCGAATGCGGACATCTTCCTCTCGATTCACGCGGATGCCTTTACGAATCGCGAGGTGAAGGGAACGACGGCGTACTACTACACGAAGGGATCGACCGCCTCGAAACATCTTGCGGACAGCGTGCGTACGGCGCTCATCGACGCCATCGGGACGCTTGATCGCGGCACGCAGGCGAGCAATTTTTACGTGGTCAAGCATACGGATATGCCTGCAATCCTCGTGGAAATCTCCTTCATCTCGAATCCGGATGAGGAAAAAATGATGAACAGCGAAGCGGGCATCAAGAATATCGCCCGGGGAATTGCGGACGGCATTGCCGATTACTTTGGCTGATATTTAAGATGGGAGGGAGAATGTGCAGGAAGTTCATGGCTATCCGGCGCGTGCGCGGCAGTTCTTTATCGTGCTTCTCCCGATCCTGATCACACAGATATCTCTCATGGCGCCGGGCTTCTTCAATACAGTCATGGCGGGGCATATCAGCAAGGAAGATCTCGCAGGGATTGCCGTCGGGGCGAGCATCTTCTTCCCCATATTCGGCGCTTTTATGGGGCTTATCTCGGGGCTGACCCCCGTGATTGCACAGCACTACGGCGCACGGCAGATGCGCGCGATTCGGAGCGTCGTTCAGCAGAGCTTCTACTGGGCGACGCTTCTTGCTGTGCTCTTGCTCGTGATCGGTGTCCTCACAGTTCCCTATCTCGTGCGTGCTCTCGCGCTTGAGCCGGTCGTTGAGGGGATCACGATGGAGTATCTGTCCTACATCGCTGTCGGTCTTATTCCCGTTGCCCCTGCGATTGTTCTCAGGAACTTCATCGACGCGCATGGGCGGACGCGGCTCACCATGTATATCACAATGACGACGATTCCGATCAACATTGTGCTGAACTACATCTTCATGTACGGCGCTTTTGGGATGCCGGCACTCGGCGGGCCGGGTGCGGGGCTTGGCGCCGCACTGAGTTACTGTGTTTTTCTCATGCTGAACAGCATCGTTGTTCTACGTATGAAAGAGTTCGCGCGTTACCGTGTCTTCGCTCGCCTGCCAAAACCGATTCTCGGTGACTGGTGGGCGCTGCTCGCCATCTGCGTGCCCATCGGGCTCACGGTATTCTGTGAGCAGAGCATTTTCGGCGCGGTCGGGCTCCTCATGGCGGCGTACGGGACGACCGTGCTCGCTGCGCACCAGGCGGCGATGAACTTCACTACGATCGTCTACATGTTGCCGCTCTCGGTCTCGATGGCGATCACGATTCTCGTCGGTTTCGAGGTCGGCGGTGGGCGCGAGAACGGCGCGCGCGCCTACATCCGCCTCAGCCGCGTGCTGACACTCGTCTTCGTCGGCGCTATTGCACTCGTCCTTGCGGCCATGCGCGACACTGTTGCGGCGCTCTATACGACGAATGCCGAGGTACAGGAACTCCTGCGCGTATTCCTTCTCTACGCACTCATCATGCAGTTCTGCGACTGTGTCAACGCGCCTCTGCAGGGAGCACTGCGCGGATATAAGGATGTTACCGTTACGTTCTGGCTTGCCGTGCTCTCATTCTGGGGGATTGGACTGCCGAGCGGCTATGTGCTCGCGGGCTGGACTGCCCTTGGTCCTTATGGATACTGGGTGGGGCTGAACGGCGGTATTATCGTGGGTGCCGTACTGCTCATGATCCGTCTGCGCATCATTGAGCAGCGTATGCGCCGTACTGCTTATAGTATTTCCTGAGAAGCTCATAGGAAATATCCTATTGAAATTCCTGCAAAACGTGCTATGATGTAATCATGCTGTTCAAAAAGGACAGAAAAATAAACTTCTCCTATGCTGAATATTTCTCAACTATGTGATTTTTTTCACTATAACGATAAGGAGTGGGGTTATTATGGCAGATCAAAAGCATATTGTTATCGTTGGTGCCGGATTTGGAGGCGTGCGTCTCGCCAAGGAACTCGCCAAGGAAAATGTGCGGGTCACGCTTGTGGATCGGCACAACTATCACCTATTCCAGCCGCTGCTCTATCAGGTGAGTACAGCGGTGCTCTCCGCATCAGAGATTGCGTACCCCACACGCCAGTTTTTCAAGAACAATAACAATGTGAATTTTTTCATGTCCAAGGCATTGGGCGTTGATCAGGCGCGCCGCGTGCTCATCACGAAGCACGGTGAGATATCCTATGACTACCTCGTCCTTGCGGCAGGCGCGACGACAAATTTCTTCGGGAACGAGAGCGTTGCACGCAACTCCTATGCGATGAAGACGCTGCAGGAGGCGATTGCCCTGCGCGGACATCTCATCCATGAATTCGAGCGCGCTGCACGCAAGAGCGGACCGGATCAGCGCGAGGCACGACAGCGCCATCTGAACTTCGTCATTGTCGGCGGCGGTGCGACGGGCATTGAGATGGCGGGCGCATTGATGGAGCTCATCGACATCTTCAAAAAGGAATTCCATACGATCGATTTCAAGGAGGTCAACGTTACACTCCTCGAGGCGATGGGCAGTGTGCTGCCAATGGTGCCGCCCGATCTGCAGCAGCATACGATTGACGTGCTGCGCAAAAAGGGTGTGGACGTGCGCCTCAATACGGCGGTCACAGAGTATGACGGCAATGATTTGAAGCTCAACAATGGAGAGGTCATTCCAACCAAGACAGTCATCTGGGCGGCAGGCGTGCGCGCACAGGACTTCATCAAGGACTGCGGCGGCGAGGTGGACCGCGCGGGACGCATCATCGTCGAGGAGAACCTGCTCGTGAAGGGCAGCGACCGCGTCTTTGCGATCGGTGACTGCGCGAACTTCCAGCACGGCGATATGCAGCGTCCGCTCCCGACGGTTGCACCTGTTGCAACCCAGGAGGCAATGCAGGTCAAGAAGAACATCATGGCGCTGATCGCGGGCAAGACTCCCGACCAGTTGGAGAAGTTCGTCTACCATGATCTCGGTGCGATGGCGACCATCGGCAAGGGCGAGGCGGTCATGAACGGCCCCATCCCAGGGCTTGGCTTCAACCTCAAGATGAGCGGATTCTTCGCATGGTTTGCGTGGATGCTTGTCCATCTCGTACGGCTTGCGGGCAAGTATGCGGACTTTACGGTCTCCGTCAAGTGGATTTGGAATTTCTTCTTTGGCACGCGTCTCGCGCGCATCATTCACAGTAAGATGGAGTAATTATGAGAAGAAAAGATAGAGAGATCACTAAGCTCAGTGAAATAAAAAGCATTTTGGAAAAAGCAGATGTCATGCGGATCGCTCTAAATAACGGAGCATATCCCTATGTCGTTCCGGTTAATTTCGGATTTGAAATGAACGGCGCTGACCTTGTGCTGTTCTTTCATGGCGCCAAGGTCGGAACAAAGCATGATGTGATCCTCAGGGACAACCATACAACGTTTGAAATTGACTGCGGACATATGCTGATGCCGCCTGTTGGCGAGGAATCCTGCACAGCCAGTTTTGCCTACGAAAGCATTGTCGGACAGGGGCTTGTTGAACAAGTGGATGATTCCGAAAAAGAAGCGCTGCTTGTTCAACTTGTGGAGCAGTATGGAATTGCGGCGAATGCCTTTCATCCGGCGCAGCTTGCTAATACCACAGTCTATAAGATCAAGGTGGAGACATTTACAGCAAAACGCCGAATCAATGATCGCATCTAGTGGAATGGACTGTATGTGAGGAATCACTTGCACAACACACCCATTTGTGCTATACTTGCGCGGTAATGAACGCAGGGCGTTTGTTTCCATGACTCGTTCTCGATCCAGACAGGTCGAGTTCAACCAAGCGTGCACAAGCATGCTTGTATCCGGCAAAAGAAACGAGGTGTATCTACATGAAAGAGGGCATTCATCCCGAATTCTTCGAGGCGACGGTGACGTGCGGCTGCGGCAATACGTTCACGACCGGCTCGACGAAGAAGGATCTGCGCATCGACGTCTGCTCGAAGTGCCATCCGTTCTTCACGGGGCGTCAGCGCGACGTTCAGGCGGGCGGACGCATCGAGAAGTTCCAGAAGCGTTACGCGCGGAAATAGCAGCGCGGGTAAGGTGCACAGCGCCTTGCCTGTTTCGTGACTGCACAACAACAGGGAGGGACTATTGCACGAGAGATCGTGTGATAGTCTCTTTTTTGATACAGTAAGGAAATCCTATGCCAAAGAAAATAACCGATCTTGCAGTCGGTGGGCAGGCGGTGATCGAGGGCGTCATGATGCGCGACGTGAATAAGACCGCGACCGCCGTGCGTCTTCCAAACGGGGAAATCGAAGTGGAGACGCATCCCGTTACCTCGATCCGCGACCGCTACCCCGTGCTCAATCTGCCGCTCATCCGCGGCTCTGTCATCATGGTGGAGTCCCTCGTCATCGGCATGCGTGCTCTCTCGTTCTCCGCGCAGGCGGCGGGTGAGGAGGATGAGCAGATGACGAAGAAGGAGATCGCGATGACGATCCTCTTCGCGCTTGTCCTCGCAAGTGTGCTCTTTATCGTCATTCCGACGGGGGCGGCGCATCTTGCGGCGGCATATACGGACGATCCCATCGTGTTCAACCTGATCGAGGGCGGCATCCGCCTCGCGGTATTCCTCCTCTACATCTGGGGCATCTCGTTCATGGGCGGGATTCGCCGCGTATTCCAGTATCACGGCGCAGAGCACAAGACGATCCACTGCTATGAGGCAGGCGAGGCGCTGACGGTGGAGAACGTGCAAAAATTCCCAAGGCTGCACCCGCGTTGCGGGACAAATTTTTTGCTCATCGTTATGGTCGTCGCCATCGTCTTTCATGTGTTCTTCGGCTGGCCCGATCTCTGGCTGCGCATCCTGAGCCGCCTCGCCGTGCTGCCCGTGGTCGCAGGCGTTTCCTATGAGATCATCCGTTTTGCGGGGCGCAGCGAAAACAGGATTGTGCACATCCTGATTACGCCGGGGCTGTGGCTGCAGTATCTGACAACGCGCCCACCCGCCGATGAGATGATCGAGGTCGCGATCGAAAGCCTCAAGGCGGTGCTACCGGCGGAGGACATCCCCGCAGGAAGCGGGAACTATCGAAAGGAGACAACGTGCTCAGCAAACTGAACGCCGTTGCGGATAAATATCATGAACTTGAGGCACTGCTGAGCGATCCGGACGTGATGGCGGATATGGAGAAGTGGCAGCGCTATACACGTGAGCATGCGGCGCTGACCCCCATTATTGAGGCGTATGATGCGTACAAGCAGGCGCTCTGCACCATCGAAGAGGACAAGGAGATGCTCGCCGAGGCAGATGCCGAGATGAAGGAGATGCTCGTCGAGGAAATCGCCGAGGCAGAGGCGCGCCGCGATCAGCTCGCGGAGGAGCTTCCTATCCTACTTCTGCCGCGCGATCCGAACGATGACAAGAATGTCATTGTCGAGATTCGCGGCGGCGTCGGTGGGGAGGAGGCGGCGCTCTTTGCCGCGAGCCTCTTTCGCATGTATGCGCGCTACGCCGAGCGGCAGGGCTGGCGGACGGAGATCCTCAGCAGCAATCCGACGGAGATCGGGGGCTTTAAGGAAATTTCCTTTCTTGTCAGCGGTGCAGGCGCGTACAGTCGTCTGAAATACGAGAGCGGCACGCATCGCGTGCAGCGCATCCCCGTCACCGAGTCGGGCGGGCGTATCCATACCTCAGCAGTCACGGTCGCCGTCCTGCCCGAGGCAGAGGAGGTCGAGGTCACGATCGACAGCAGCGATCTGCGCATCGATACCTACTGTGCCTCGGGAGCAGGCGGGCAGTACGTCAACCGCACGGAAACGGCGATTCGCATCACGCACATACCGACGGGCATTGTCGTGCAGTGTCAGGATGAAAAGTCGCAGCTCAAGAACCGCGAAAAGGCAATGAAGGTCTTGCGTGCGCGCCTCTATGACCGCGCACAACAGGAGCAGGCGGATGCCGTCGCCGCTGACCGCCGCAGTCAGGTCGGTTCGGGCGACCGCAGCGAGCGCATCCGCACGTACAATTTTCCGCAGGGACGTGTGACCGATCACCGCATCGGTCTGACGCTTTACAAGATCGACGCCGTGCTTGACGGTGAGCTGGATGAGATTCTCGCGGGACTCATCACGGCGGATCAGGCAGAGCGCCTGAAACAGGTGAACTGATGGCAGATGCTGTTTGGACGATAGCGCGACTCCTTACGTGGACGACCGATTTCTTTCACGAGCATGGCATTGAGAGTCCGCGCCTCGACGCGGAGGTACTGCTCTCCGCTGTGCTCGGCAGAGATCGGATGTATCTCTATGTGCACTTTGATGAGCCGCTCGAACCGGATGAACTCGCGCGGTTTCGTGCCTATGTAAAAGAGCGAGCGGCGCATGTGCCGCTCGCCTATGTGCTCGGACGACGCGAATTTATGGGGCTCGACTTTCGTGTCACGCGCGATACGCTCATCCCGCGCCCCGATACCGAGGTGCTCGTACAGTGTGCTCTGGACTTTCTGCGCGCGCGTACGGACGGAGGTGCGGATGATCTTCGGATTGCCGATATCGGGACGGGCACAGGTGCGATTGCGCTCTCCGTGATTCATTATACGGAGGGGGCATGTGCGGATGTCGTCGATATCTCACCCGCAGCCGCTGCGGTCGCACGGGAAAATGCAGAGAAACTCGGGCTGACGGAGCGCCTCGACGTTCATGTGGGCGATCTGCTCGTACCGCTCGCGGGGCGCAGCTACGATATGATCCTCTCGAATCCGCCCTATATTCCCTCGGCAGATATTGCGGAGTTGATGCCGGAGGTATGCCGCTATGAGCCGCATCTCGCGCTCGACGGCGGCGCCGACGGGCTGGACATCTATCGCCGCCTGATGGCAGACGCGCCTACACTTCTCAAAGATGGCGGTGCGATCGCCGTCGAGGTCGGGATGGACGAGGCGAAAGCCGTCGCAGAACTTGCAATCGCGCATCCGCGCATCGTGCGAACGGAGATGTTGAAGGATCTTGCGGGCATTGAGAGAGTCGTTGTGGGGTATACACAATAGAAGCCCATATGCTGTAAAAAGCCTCCTCCGTTTCGACGGGGGAGGAGGACCACGCGAAGCGTGGTGGAAGGGGCGCCTCTGCCTAGAGGCATAGAATTTTCATCAAAGGAGGGACACGATGGACACGGAGATTCTTCGTCCGACTGCGCCCGCAGATTTCGAGCGTGCCGCTGATCTCATTCGCAGCAGTGCGCTCGTCGCGTTTCCGACGGAAACCGTGTACGGACTCGGCGCGAACGGGCTCGATGCGGCGGCGTGCACGCGTATCTACGAGGCGAAGGGACGCCCCTCTGACAATCCGCTCATCCTTCACATTGCCGATCTTATGATGGCATATGAGATTGCCTCCGACGTTCCGCCAACTGCCGCACATCTCCTCACCGCATTTGCCCCCGGCCCCCTCACCGTCATCCTGCCGAAAGCCGCGCACATCCCCGACATCGTGACGGGCGGGCTCGCAACCGTCGGCGTACGTTGTCCCGACAACACCATCGCGCGCCACTTGATCCGTGCGGCGGGCGTGCCGATCGCCGCGCCGTCCGCGAATACCTCGGGGCGTCCGAGTCCGACGACGGCGGCGATGGTTTACGAGGATATGGCAGGGCGTATCCCGCTCATCCTCGACGGTGGGAGCTGTCGCCTCGGCGTGGAGTCGACCATCGTTGACTGCACGGAGGAGGGGGCTCTTACGATCCTCCGCCCCGGTGCCGTTACGCGAGAGATGATCGCGATGGAACTGCCTCACGTTATTGTGCGAATGGATAACGCACTCACGGCGGAGGATGAAGTACCGCGTGCACCGGGGATGAAATATACGCACTACGCGCCGCGTGCACCACTCACGGTCTATGTGGGGGCGGGGACAGATGTTGCAGCGGCATTGCGGGAGGAGATCCTGCATCGTACGGCGGCAGGGGGGCTACCTGCCGTTATCGCAAGCAATGAGACACTGACGGCTCTGTGCGACATCGCTCCCGCAGAACGTGTGTACAACTGTGGGGCACGCGGCAACCACAGCGCATTTGCCGCATGCCTCTACGACGCGCTCCGCCGCTTCGACGATCTGCCCGTCACCTCACTCCTCGCCGAGGGCACAGGTGCGGTCGGTCTCGGGCTTGCCATTATGAACCGTCTGCGCAAGGCAAGCGGCGGAGATATTCGTTTTGTGTGAAGTGAGCCGTGTGTGCCCCACGCAATCAAAAACCGACAGCCGCTCTGTTTCGAGCAAGCTGCCGGTTAGATCGTTATTAGCATAAAAATTGAACACGTTCCTTATTCAGTTGTTTTACTTCGCACAGACACCTATATCCATACGAGCCTGTATTGTACGTTCAGCTGAAACCGTTTTGGAGATCTCTAACATCATCCAATTTGCGCGCCAGGTTTTCGAAAAACGAATCGTACAGAGAAATTGTCACTCACCCGATCATGCGGGGATGACGGCGCTGTAGCCATTCCTTGCCAATGCAATGCCATATGAGATCAGCGATATACGTTTGCTGTCTCCACTCTTCTTCAAAGATGCATTCCCATCAGGGGGCATAGTCACCGCGCCGGAAAAATTGTGTCAATAGACATTCTCCTTTCCTTCATCTTCAAGTTTTTGGGAGATATATCTCTTTTCCTGCGTTTATCATATCATAAACAGAGCTTTTGCGCAATACTTTTTTGACGCTATCCTTGGAATGCTTGGAGAAATAAATGTGTTTTCAATATTCCTGAATTTTCTCTTCCCACCGCGCTGTCCGAACTGCTCTGCCTATGTCGAGCACAGGGGTGCATTCTGCGCGGATTGTGCAGTGTGTCTCGTCGGTCTGCATACGATTGCGTGTCCGCGAGAGGCACGGGAATATCTTGCGGGGATCCGGGCATTTGCGCACTATCGGGAGAGCGTGCGCGATCTCCTGCGCGCGCTGAAATATCAGAAGAAGAAATCCGTGCTTCCCGCCCTGCATGCAATCCTGGCGGCAGGGGAGCAGGCTCTCGCAGGGCTTCCACGCACACTGACCGCCGTTCCCGTTCCTCTCGCGCCGGAGCGTGCACGTATGCGCGGCTTTAATCAGGTGGAGGAGATCTTTGCACCATGGCTCGCGGCACATGACATCGACGTTTGTTCGCTGCTCATCCGCACACGTGAGACGGCGCCGCTCTACGAGCGCACGCGCGCGGAACGCCAAAAAGAGCTGCGCGGTGCCTTTGCCGTCACTGAGGGCGCGGATGTCACAGGACAGGATATCCTGCTCGTCGATGATATCATGACAACGGGAGCAACGCTGACGGAGTGTGCCCGTGTCTTGAAGTGCGCGGGCGCACAGCGTATCTACGCGTTTGTTCTGGCGAGCGGGCACCTCTGAGCAGACGCGGTAATACTTGTAAAAAAGGAAGGAAAGCCCTATAATGAAAGTGTGTTATTATGGGGGATTCCATCGAAAGTACCGATCTGTGAAACCCTGCATGGGCAACATGATTGGTACTGTTGCTGTTTAGGAGGGGTTCTATTGCAGATGAATGGTGCACGTGCTCTCTTGGAGAGCCTCAAGACGGAGGGCGTTGAGGTTGTGTTCGGCTATCCGGGCGGTGCTGTCCTTACGCTCTACGATGAAGTTTATAAAATGAAATTTCCGCATATCCTGACGCGCCACGAACAGGGGGCGGCGCATGCGGCGGACGGCTATGCCCGCGCCTCGGGCAAGGTCGGCGTCGCGTTTGCGACCTCGGGCCCCGGAGCAACGAATCTCGTGACGGGCATCGCGACGGCGCATATGGACTCCGTGCCGATGGTCTGCATCACGGGACAGGTCGCGAATCCGTAC
>CALALM010000352.1 GCA_937925565.1 uncultured Centipeda sp. | reverse complement strand
ACCCCATTGGTGCCGGATTCGATGTCCAGCACACCAAACCTGCCGCCCGGCTGAATTGCCGTCATCGTCACAAGAGCATTTCCTTTCTTTGCTTCATGTGCAGTCATAAGGGCATTCAAATCGACATTACTCACCCCATCGCCATAGGTCAGCATAAAGGTCTCATCTCCGATATACTTCTGAATACGCTTAATACGTGCACCCGTCTGCGCATTGAGTCCTGTGTCAACAAGTGTCACCTTCCACGGCTCCGAGACATTATTATGTACCGTCATGCTGTTCCCATGTGTGAAATCAAACGTAACGTCCGACGTATGCAGATAGTAGTCGGCGAAGTATTCCTTGATCATATACCCCTTGTAGCCGAGACAGATCACAAACTCATGAAAACCATAGTAAGAATAGATTTTCATGATATGCCAGAGGATCGGTCTGCCGCCGATCTCAATCATGGGCTTCGGTCTCAGTACGGACTCCTCACTAATCCGAGTGCCGAGTCCGCCTGCCAAGATAACAACCTTCATTCCGGTTACCTCCATCATTGTCAAAGTAATTCATAAAGAGAATATCTCTATTGAACACACAGAACGATGATATCCCCCATCAAGAATCGCCGCAAAGAATCTTTTCCATCACCTTCCATTCCAAGGATCTCCGACGTCATCTGTGCAAAAGACTCTGCATCGCGAAAGATCTGTCCACCTGTCAAATAGCCCGTGTGCACAGAAGTTGCCGAGAACTTTTTCTGCAATGCCTCAATGAGACGTTCAATCGGAAATATACGCCGACCGTCAATCGGCATGATTGTATCATAGACAAGGAACGGAACCGCATTCGGCAGACTCTCCATTGTATGCTTGAAGCTGTTGTAGTTACGCAGGGATGTATAGATAAATCCATGTGATCGCAGATGCGCATGGCACGCTTCAAAGAAGGGAATGATCCCGGAGACAGGCAAGTTGTTCAGCGGGGCACCAATGATGATGAGATCATAACACCCGTGCAGTTCTTCTGAAAGATGATCCAATGTGTCCATCTGCATGATATTGTCCGTCATAGAGCGCACATCGGACAGATAGCAGTCATCGATCACAACAGTATCG
>CALALM010000351.1 GCA_937925565.1 uncultured Centipeda sp. | reverse complement strand
AAGGTCTGGAGCTCCTTGATTTTCTCCTCTTTCTTCTTGTTCGCATCTTTTGCCATCTGCAGGGCGAGCTGACTGGACTGGTACCAGAAGTCGTAGTTGCCGGCAAAGAGGGAGATCTTGCCGAAGTCCACATCGCAGATATAGGTGCAGACCTGATTGAGGAAGTGACGGTCATGGGAGACGACGATGACCGTGTTCGGAAAATCCGCGAGGAAGTTCTCAAGCCAGTTGATCGAGGTCACATCGAGGTGGTTCGTCGGCTCGTCGAGGAGCAAAATATCGGGCGAGCCGAAGAGTGCCTGTGCGAGCAGGACGCGCACCTTCTCCGAGGGCGAGATCTCGTTCATCTTGAGCGCGTGCTTTGCATCGGGCACACCGAGCCCGTTGAGCAGCTGTGCCGCCTCCGTCTCCGCATTCCAACCGTCAAGCTCTGCGAACTCCGCCTCAAGCTCGGAGGCACGCATACCGTCCTCATCGGAGAAGTCCGGCTTTTCGTAGAGTGCATCCTTTTCGTCCATAATCTCCACAAGGCGCGGATGCCCCATGATGACCGTGCGCAGCACCTCGACCTCATCGTAGGCATAGTGATCCTGCTGCAGGACGGCAAGGCGCTCACCGGGCGTGATGTCGACGATACCGCCTGTCGGTTCGATGTCGCCCGAGAGCAGTTTGAGGAAGGTGGATTTGCCCGCGCCGTTTGCGCCGATGATGCCGTAGCAGTTGCCAGGAGTAAACTTGAGATTGACATCCTTATAGAGGACGCGCTTGCCAAATTGCAGACTCAGATTGTTGACGGTGATCATCTTTCCGTTCTCCTTCCCTACTTGCGCAGGATTGCACGGAACATCGACAGGATGCTCTGTCCGTACGAGTCGCCCGGGACTGCCCAGCGACCGTTGAGATCCTCCCAATGACCAAGTGTATTTGTGCCGTAGACATTACGCACGAGGCTGTATCTGGGATCGACCACAGGCTGTATGGGCTCGCGTGTCGAGGCATAGGCGAGCAGGTGCTGGATATGTGCACGCACGCCTATCTGCGAGGTTGCAAAGTAGGCGCCCTTGACGGACGCACTCGTCGTGCCGAGTCCGCAGTAGTTGTTCTGATCGGGGGTCACCGTACCGCCGTAACGGAAAAAGCCGGTTTCCTTGAGCGCTTGTGCAAAGGCGACATCGGGACGAATACCCTCACGTGCACCCTCCTCGTAATAGTAGGCGACAAGCTCGCGCGGTGTCACGGAGATTTCGGGATATGGATTCACGCTGAGCAGGTAGTCTACGCATTGCTCCTGACTTGCGAGCGGCGTGCCGATGATGGCGGTATCGTACTCTGAGAGTGTCTGAGGGACACTGAAGAGCGGCTGCACTTTCGCCTGTTCCGCTGCTACCGCGTTTGCCGTTTCTGCCTCCTTGATGAGCATGTCGATGCGCATACGGAAATCCTTTTTTTTCTCGACCTCTGCACCGCGTTCGGTGCGAACCTTTGTTGTCATGTTCGGGTCATGTGCGCGGCGTGCCTCGCCGCTTGTCATCGTCAGAATGAAGAACCCCGTGAGGGCTGCGGCAAGAGAACCGCGCAGAAAAGTATTTTTACGCAAGAGATGGACCTCCTAATTTATATATTAGAGGGAAAAAGCCCCCCAGATGAACCATTTCAGCAGAACAAACAGAAATACGAGTGCCGTCAGCACCGCCGCAGCGCGAGGAATGCGCTCACCGCATGCCGCCGTAAACAGCGTCCATGTGAGAAGCGCCGCCGCCATCCCCGTTTTGATATCATAGGCGGAGAGTAAAAAGACGGCAATCACGGAACTCTCGCGCAGCGTAACCTCTGCGGTGCTTTTCAGCATCTGTATGCCCCTCATGAGGAGCAGCAGCCCCATAACAGCAAGTGCGATCGCAGGCACAGCGGGAAAATCCGAGAGTGCCTGCATCAGTGGGGCACAGGGCAGGAGAAATGCGAGAAGCAGCGCCGCGATTCCCGCAGTCAGAGGGATGCCCGCAATGCGGTATTCTGCTCCCTCTGCGGGAAGAGCGGCAGAGATCGGCGCAATCGTCAGTGGAAATGAACCGATGATTGCTGCGCCTGTGCTGACCGCAAAGAGACGTGCAAGCGGTCGTCGCGCCTGCACCATCCGCTCTGTTTCGGCTTCCAACACAGCCGTACCCTCAATCATGAGGGCGAGCAGGAGCGTCAGTCCAAGCCCTGCCGCCAAAAACGCGTCCGTCTGCGGGAGCATCAGGACAAATGGAAGAGAGATGATGTCCGGCGCGAAAAAAGGGGCAGCGGGAATCTCCCAGAAACCTTCTGCCCATGTGAGCACGCTAATCACGATCATGCCGAGCGGCAGGGCGACGCAGATCTGTCGCGCGTGCAGGAGCAGCACTAGCAGAATACCGACGAGCGTGTAATAGGTGAGGGGATCGCTGAGCGTACCGCTCATTGTCAGTGCCCAAGGAGAGGGCAGGAGAATGCGCGCACAGAGTGCTGCCGCTGTGAGCATGGAAAGCCCAAGACCGAGCACAAGTCCCGTGCGGACGACCGGCGGCAGCGCACGGGTCAGCGCATCGGCATATGTTGTGCGCATCAGTATTGCCCCGAGCAGAGAGATGACAAGGGCGATGCCGAGCATTTCCTGCCATGTGTGCCCATGCGCGATGATCTCCTCATAGACAAGCCATGTCGTGATGGCGGGTGAGGGCAGGGCGATGCGCGTTCTCCCCTCATAGGAGATGGTGAGCGTTCCGAGTATGCACGCAATGATGCCGACCGTATAGGATGCCGCGAACGGCATGCCCACACGTGCGAGCAGAGAAGCCGTCAGAACAAGCGTCAGAGCAGCAACCGAAACGAGTACGAACGCATTTCCAAGGGCGATCCCCGGAGTGTTCTTTCTGTCGTCCATACACGTCCTCCCGCAACGTCCCAAAACATTTTTATTCTATCACAAAGAGGCGAATTTCACAAATAAGAATAATGGAACGTCTGCGAGGTAGATTGCGCAATCAAAAGGGGCGCTGCATATTATTGTGTGCAGCAACCCCCTTTGTTCTTGTCATCGGGGTTTCGGAGCTGCGATCTGCAGCTCGGATATGGCATAGAGTGCCGCGTTGCCGGCAATTCGGACACGATCTCCGTCCACCCGGCAGTATAGGGTTCCCCCTCGCTTCGAGCATTGATATGCTTCCAAATCATTCTTTTTAAGTTTTTTTGCCCAAAGGGGAGCCGTATGGCAGTTCCCCGACCCGCAGACGGGATCCTCCGCAATACTGAGTTTTGGTGCGTAGCTGCGCAGAACGTAATCCGTTTCACTGCCCTGCGCCGTTGTATGCAGGATCAACCCCGGCAGTCGGTGCATTTTTTCTGCGTCGGGGACATAGGTGCGCACATCGTCTGCTGAGGGGAGAACGCAGATGAGATCACGCCCCATCCATGCTTCCTGCGGACGCATGCCGATCGCGTCCTCCATATCGTCCGTTACAGGAACTTCACGCAGATCATATGCGGGGAAATCCATCTCATACAAATCTCCACCGCGTTTCACGCGCAGATCGCCGCTCAATGTGTCGAACACGAGCTGCGACAGCCCCTGTTCGTAAAAATTCATGAGAACAAACGATGTGGCAAGTGTTGCGTGCCCGCAGAGATCAATCTCAGCACTTGGCGTAAACCAGCGCAGACGGTAGCGCGCACCCTCCTTGACTGCGAATGCCGTCTCAGAAAGATTGTTTTCTGCCGCAATTTTGATCATCAGATCATCGGGCATCCATTTCTGCATGATGCAGACCGCCGCGGGATTTCCGTGAAAAATTTTGTCCGTAAAGGCGTCCACAATGTACTGTTTCAA
>CALALM010000350.1 GCA_937925565.1 uncultured Centipeda sp. | reverse complement strand
AGCGATTCCCTAATGAAAAGAGCCCGTCTTTGCTCTCTTGTTGCACAGGAGAGCAGGGGCGGGCTTTTATAGAAGATCGGACACTATAGGAAGCACTGATAAATTCAGCCGCGCCATCTTAGTGTATCTTTTTTCCGCTTTTTTCGACAAATCCTCCACATAGCCTCTGCTATGCGTCCGGTTTGCTTCCTCAATCGGACAGTAAAATCCATGCCAATCTGACGAACTTCATTTTATCAGCGATACCATAAAAATGATTGATTTCCTCCTATTAGTCCAATATAATTGAACTAGGAGGAGCAGATATGATAAAAACTACAAATATGATATTAGCAGAGCTGAGCTCCTATGCAAATCCCAAAGCAAAACTATCCCGCCTCGTCAAAGAGGGAACATACATCCAGATCGTAAGAGGGCTTTATGAAACAGATCGAGGTGTCCCGAGGCACCTTCTTGCCGGAAGCATTTATGGACCATCTTACATTTCTTTTGCGTATGCACTGGGATTCTACGGTATGATCCCTGAGGCCGTCTATGCGGTTACAAGTGCTACGTTTGAAAAGAGAAAGAATAAGAAATATCAAACGTCTTTTGGTATGTTCCTTTATCGAGATGTTCCATCCGCCGTATTCCCTTTGGGCATCAGACTCTTGCAGGAGGGGGACTATTTTTATCGCATCGCAGAACCCGAGAAAGCACTTTGCGATCAGCTTTATACCATGCCGCCGACCGCAAACACAAGGGAACTGTCTGCACTCATATTTGACGATCTCCGCGTGGAAGAGACGGCGTTTCAGAGTTTAAGCACAGAGAAAGTTGCATTTCTCGCGCAGTTTTATCGATCGACAAATATAAGACGACTTGCTACATTATTGAGAAGGAGGCAGAGAGCATGAATGCAGGGATCAAGCAGATGCTGCATTTGACCTTGCGATGTACTTTCCTGCACTGGAAAAAGAACTGCGGTCATTCGGGCTGAATCTCACCGTCAAAAAAAGAAAAATTACGGGAAAGCAATATCCAGTCAGCGTTTCTGAAGGGGAATACGAAAGAGCATCTGCTATTGTTTTATGTAGAGGAAGGCTTCACGGGCGGCGTCTCAACGGATGAGAAAATAAAGATCAAATTCGAGATCGATGTATACCCGCCCACACACGCGACGTTTGAGCATCGGTATCAGCTCCGACCGTCTCCATACAGCATTGATCTGTACGATTTGCCCTCCTTGTTTGCCGGAAAGATCCATGCTGTCATCTGCCGCGCATGGAAAAACAGGGTCAAGGGAAGAGACCTGTACGACTATGTTTTCCTGCTTGCAAAGGGCGCGGCTGTCAATCTGGAGCATCTGCGCACACGTCTCATTCAGTCCGAGCGCATCTCACCCGACGCCCCTTGTGATCTCCCGAAGATCAAACGGATGCTGTACGAGCGGTTTGACGCCATTGATTTTGCACAGGCGCGGCAGGATGTCGAACCGTTCATTCGTGACAGATCGAGTCTTGATCTATGGAGTGCAGATTTTTTCAAGCAAATCACGGAGAACCTGAGGGGGGTAGCGTAACGTCATAAAGACTGCGTGATCTACGAGCATGTGAATGATTTCCAGACGCTGCTCAACCGCGTGATGACGTGAGGTGCGCCGCAGCGTTGCTGCGTGCGGTGCTATAACGGAGGACATGGGACGGATGCCATGCACGGCAAATTTGTGTAAGTTGTGAGGAGGATTTTTCATGAGAATGTTTCATCATTTCTTGGTGGTCACAGTATTTCTGCTCTGCCTCGTTCCGCAGACCTGCCTCGCCATCATGTATGCGAACGGGGATGCGAACTATCCGATATGGAATACGGGCAATCGGGGAGGCTCGGCATTTGATCTCTCCTCGTGCGTCATCACGCAGGATACGGAGTCTGAACTTGTCATCTGTGCGATCAACTACGGTCTGACCTACACGGGCGGCGATGGGCATACCTATGAGAACGGCACACTTGAATCGAGGGGCTACGTGTACTTTGCCGAAGACAAGCTGTCAGGAACGGCTTCTGTCCTCGCAACGACCATGCGGCAGCCAATGAAAGTTCTCCCCAATAGCCCGGAGCGGGAGGCACTTGATCTGATGAAACGTCAGGTGGGACGAATGTGAGCGGATGGGGCCGTATCGTCTTCCGTAGTAAAACCCCATTTTTGATACGAGAAGGGAGAGGTACTATGTTTGGTATACATTTCCAATGGCGTGTTTCGTTGGTCGTGCTCCTTGTCATGATGATGACGGGCGGTATCACACACGCCTCGGAGCAGAGGACTAGTGCGGTTGGCGCATATACGATGGGACAGGATGATACGCTGCAAAAAGCGCAGGATATTGCACTCAATGAAGCCATGCGCACAGCTGCTGAGCAGATCGGTGTCTATGTGAAATCGTATACACGGATGGAGGATTCCGCCATCACGAAGGATCAGGTCGAGGTGAGTGCGGAACACGTCATGAAAGTCGTCAGCAAGCGATTCGAGCGAAGCGTGACTCCGAGCGGCGATATTCACATTACCGCATACATTGATGTCACCTATGACCCCGATGCCGTACTTGCCGATCTTCAGCGCCTGATGCAGACACACAAGGAAGAGCCGGAGGGATAAGAGATCACCCTGCATTTAAGCTTTGGGGACAGACTTGGGAGATATGTTGGGGAAGTCAATGCGGCTGGGCTGCCTGATGGGCAGGGGAAGTTTACATGGATGAGTGCAAAAGGTCTTTTATTGACGTATCAGGGGGCGTTCCTAAACGGGCATTTCCACGGACAGGGGAAGACATCTTGGGCAAATGGAGGCTATGAAGAAGGAAGTTATGTTGATGATCGTCTGCATGGATATGGAAAGTCTTTTGATCCCATAGAATCAAAGGCGAACTATGAGGGAAACTTTAGCTATGGTATCCCTATGCTGAATCCTGTCCAAACGGGGCAGACGGTAGAGTTCAAAGATTGGGCATATGCTGTGGTAGGTGCAGAAACGAGAAGTATGATTGGAAATGACATAGCGGATGGAAAGTATGTAATTGTCTATGTTACGGCGAAAAACTTGTCGGCATTTACGCGACAAATCGGCATGAGTATGCCTTTTATGCTGTTTGATCGGGCAAGTGGGAAGGATTATACTGCAGATGCTAAATATATAAACCCTATGTGGCGTGAAATGGTGGCGCATGGAATCTCAGATCCTGCATACTTTCTGATGGATATTGCTCCAGGAGCGGAGATGCAAAATATCCCGTTTGCCTTTGATGTTCCAAAGGAAACGAGACTTGAAAATCTGTACCTTCTTCCGATGGAAGACAGGGGAAATGTTCCACCAATCCAACTGCAAGAGCAGTGAAAAGAATATCTCACTATGAACACGTGGAACATCCAGTGGAAGAATTAGTGGAAAAAGACAATTACCCTCGCTAGCGCGGCGTTCCTGCTCGGCGGCAGTGCGGCGTATGCGTCTTCCTCCGTGACGTAGGCGAGCGGGACTGCATACGTGGAGAACGCGCAGAATACACTGATGTCTCTGCCACTGACCGAGGAGGAGATCAGCGCACAGCAGATCGCCGATGCCGAGTAGTACATCGTCTTCCCGAACCCCGCCTACGGTTCCTGGGTCAGTGCCCTCGCCAAGGACTACATGACCATGAGCCCAGAGGAACGCGAGGAGTTCTATGCAAAGACACTGACGGAGTAACAGTAATATTTATCTCATAGGAGAAAAAGAAATGGGGAAGCAGAATAAAACGATCAATACGGTAAAAGTCCGAGAAGATGATACTCCTATTCGGTTTTTGGCTAGTGACGATCCAGAGAGATTCACTTTTGAAACCGAGCAACAGCTTGACTGGTGCCAAGATTCGACATTCTCCAAACATGAGCTGCGTACTCGTATAGAGCCGTGGTTTACGTCCCTTTTTCAGTCAGAACATTTATCTCTTCTCGTAGGCAGCGGCCTTACCAGCGCTGTGCAATATGCGGCTTGTGGGAAGTCTGATAATGGAATGGGGACAGATGCCCATTTTACTGTATTTGCCGATGAAATCAAACAATCTGCTGATAGAATGGCTAAAGATGCACATCGTGGACCGGCAAATATTGAGGATCAAATCCGTGCTGCCAATGAACTCGTTCGAGGACTGGACATCATCAAAGATTTTTCCAGGCTCTCATCGAAGCTGGATCTGTTAAAAATAGAGCTCTCTGCGGTCATCGAGAAGTTTACGAACGGTGTTTCGCAGGGAGAATACCTCATTGCATCGGCCGATCAGAAAAAGAGAGAAGAGGCATTTCACCAGCTGATTCTGTTCTTGATGAGCTTTGCGAGCAGAACCGGCACGCGGGATCGTCTGCATATATTCACGACGAACTACGATCGGCTGATTGAGGCAGGAGCTGATCTTGCCGGCTTACGTTTGATTGATCGATTTGTGGGGGCTCTTTCACCAATTTTTCGTTCGTCTCGCATGGATGTCGATATGCACTACAATCCGCCCGGGATTCGAGGCGAGCCGAGATATCTGGAAGGTGTTGCGCGCTTTACAAAGCTTCATGGCTCCTTGGATTGGCTGAACATAGGAGATGATATTCGGCGTATCGGTCTCCCCTTTGGCGCGAAAACCCTCGCCCCATTCCTGGAGGCAGAAGGGCTTGGCGGAGCTTATCCCCGACTGATGATCTATCCGAACTCCACAAAGGATCGCGAAACGGCAGAATATCCCTACGTCGAGCTGTTTCGGGACTTTGCGGCTGCTCTGTGTCGACCCAATAGCACACTTGTCACCTATGGATATAGTTTTGGAGATGACCATATCAATCGTGTGATTCGAGATATGCTGACAATTCCATCGACACACTTGGTGATTATCTCTTATGATGATTCATCTGGAAGAATCCTTGAAAAATATAATGGATGGGGGCGCAACAGTCAGATTTCCCTGCTCATTGGCAAGGATGTCGCCGACCTTGGTGAATTGGTTCATTACTATTTGCCAAAACCTGCGATTGATCGCGCAACGATGCGGATGGCAGAGATCCTGCGGCAGCGCTTTAGCCAGCCACGTGACAACAAGATAGAAGGTGAATAAAGTCATGAACACACTCATGGAAAATGCCGAGTCCATGAAAATCGGTAGTGTGGATTTTGTCTCTCCCAGTGAAATCAGAGTGTTGCTTGACTTGGATGCACCGAGTGATGTCGCCCTCAATGCCGGTACGCCGCGTCCCTTTCCGCGTGTGAATACCTACGTACTAGTGCCTGCTGAGGGGGGATTTCTTGTTGCATACACTTGAGCGCTCAAGGTGTATG
>CALALM010000349.1 GCA_937925565.1 uncultured Centipeda sp. | reverse complement strand
CATGCACAGGCGGGAGATTCAGACAGTGCGCCTCCATCAACGAGGGGCGCTCGAGCACAATGGTCTGCGCCATCGTGTCATGAGAAACATTTGCCTCCTGCACGGGAACACGCGCCTGCTGCGTCCGTGCCACAAGATGATAAGAACCCGTACGGAGACTTTCATCCAGTGCAAAACAGATGCTGAGTTTGCCATCCATCGTGAGATCCGCACGGATGATGTACTTCTTGAGTGCAACGCCCAGCTCATCTGCCACACGATGTGAACAGAGGCGCTGATAATCCTCTGTCCCGAGAGAGATGACATACGCATTCGCGAGCACGCCGCCCGCGCCCTGCTTTTTTGCCTCCTTCTCAAGGCCCTTGATGAGTTCGACCGGCTCGAGATGACTGCTGAACTTGCGATTGAAGAAACCTTCGATATGATCTTCCAGAAAAGATTCCACGCGTTCGATCATCGTGCAATACTCTCCTTTGGCTAATGAACGAAATTGTTTTTATGAACTTTTATATCATACCATAAAAATAGAAATATTTACAGTCCCGCTTCCATCAGACGGTTGCGCAGCTGTCCGCATGCCGCCTGTATGTCTGTCCCCATCTCACGCCGCAGCGTCGCTGTAATGTGCCGCTCTTCGAGAATTTTTTGGAAGCGTCGGATCGCAGCCTTGTCCGGACGGAAGAGCTTGCGCTCCGCGACGGGATTGATCGGAATAAGGTTCACACTTGCGAGCTGCCCTTTGAGGAGCTTTGCCAGCTGCTCCGCCTCGCGCACACCATCGTTCAAGTCGCGGATCAGAATGTACTCGTATGTGACGCGCCGCTTCGTCCGCTGTGCATACATACGCGCCGCACGCAGCACATCGGCAAGCGGATACATGCGGTTGACGGGCATGATCTGACTCCGTAGCTCCTCCGTCGGCGCGTGCAGCGAGATCGAGAGCGAGATCGGAATCCCCTCCTCCGCAAGGCGCTCGATGCCGGGCACAATCCCCGAGGTCGAGAGTGTCACGCCGCGATAGCCGAGCCCAATCGTGTATTCCTCGTGCAGCAGGTGCAGTGCCGCGATCACGTTGTTGTAGTTTTCAAGAGGCTCGCCCGAGCCCATGACGACAATCGTATCGACCCGTGCTCCCTCCTGCCGCAGGAAGTCCGCGATGCCGATCACCTGCGCCGCGATCTCCCCCGCCGTCAGATTGCGCTGCAGACCGTGGAGGGTCGACGCGCAGAATGCACAGCCCATGCGACAGCCCGCCTGCGTAGACACGCAGACGCTGTTGCCGTACGGATGGCGCATCAATACGGTCTCCGCCGTCTGCCCGTCCACAAACTCGTAGAGCAGCTTGAGCGTCGCGCCGTCCGCAGAGTGCAGACGCGAGACGACCTTCGGACGCTCGATGGAGAAATGCTCCGCAAGCTGAGTGCGCAGCGGCTTTGCGAGATTGTCCATGACATCAAAAGAAACCGCACCGCGCCGATACATCCAGCGGATGATCTGATCCGCGCGGAAGCGGGAAATGTCATGTTCTTTGAGCGCAGCGGCAAGCCGCTCCTTCGTCCATCCAAAGATGTTCATAGACGCCTCATGCGCGCGATAAAGAAGCCGTCGGGACCATCCGTCTCAGGCATGATCTGAACCATGCGCTCCGTCGTTTTCTGCACAGGAAGAAAGCCTCCCGTCTCCTCAAGCACAAAATCGGTATGTGTCCGCAGAAAGTCCGCGACGATGGCGGTATTTTCACACTCCTCCATCGTACACGTGCTGTAGACAAGTACGCCGCCCTTCTTCACCGCCTCTGCGGCGCTCGCAAGAATGGCGCGTTGGAGCGGCGGCAGCGTCTTCACATCTTCTGGACTCTTTTTCCAACGCGCGTCGGGCTTGCGGCGCAGCACGCCAAGCCCCGAGCATGGCGCATCCACGAGCACGCGATCCGCCTGTCCCGCGTACGCCGCTCCGATCTCGCGCGCGTCGCACATCTGCGCTTCAATGATGGAGATGCCGAGACGCTGTGCATTGCGCTCGATGCGGCGAATCTTCTTCTCATAGATGTCAAATGCGAGGATACGCCCGCGATTCTCCATGCGCTGTGCGATGTGGGTCGTCTTGCCGCCCGGTGCGGCACAGGCATCGACCACCGTCATGCCCGGCTCCGGTGCAAGCACATGCGCGACGAGCATCGAGCTCTCATCCTGCACCTGTGCCAGTCCCATACACAGCGGTGCAAGCTCATCAAGAGCCCCATGTGTGCCGAGTACGATTCCATCCGGCACCCATGCAGAGGCACACACCTGCGCACCTGCTGCCGTGAACTGCTCCATCAGCGCGGGACGATTGGTGCGCAACGTATTCACGCGCACGGAGAGCGGCGCACTCGTATTGTTGCAGCGACAGAGTCCCTCCGTGCGCTCGTATCCGTAGGCACGCATCCACCGCTCCACCAGCCACTTCGGATGCCATGTTCTGAGGGCAAGTGCGTGTGCGTTCCGTCCGTCCGGAAGCGCGGCACGCTCCGGCTCTCTGAGTGCCGCACGCAGAACACCGTTGACGAAGGAATCCGCACCCCTGCGCCCGTGTTTTTTCGCGAGTTCCACCGCCGTATCGCATGCGGCAGACGGCGGCACACGATCCATGAGAAAAATCTGATAGAAACCGAGACGCAGCAGCTCACGAATGGCAGGCTGTGCCTTTCGGAGGTCGGCAACATAGCGCCCGATCATATAGTCGAGC
Source organism: uncultured Centipeda sp. (assembly GCA_937925565.1). Lineage (GTDB taxonomy): Bacteria > Bacillota > Negativicutes > Selenomonadales > Selenomonadaceae > Centipeda. The sequence continues at coordinate 778 of CALALM010000349.1, read as the reverse complement.
GTTTCCCCCGCCTTTGTCACGCCGTAGACAAGTTCTGTCAAAAAGCGGCGATCACGTTCCGGCAGACACATCTCACGCAGCGTTTCCGCAAGCGCAACATTGGCGTATGCGTCCTCAACATGAACCTTTTGGAGCACCTGCATCGCAAGCTCCCGCACGCGGTCGATTTTTTCCTCACGGTATCTCTGCATTACGCGCCCTTCCTCGTATCGTCCGATGGCGGCTCAATGATCTCCTCAAGCTGACGGCGCACCTCGCTCATATCCACGCTCGTATTGTAGCACGGACCGTTCGGGCGGATGTTGAGCACACCGACCGCGGGCAGCGGAAAAACGTCCTGTATGCCGCTCATCAGGTCGCGCTCACACGCAATCGCAAGCACCGCCTTCGGTCGCATGTTGTAGATGATCTGGCGTGCGAGTGTGCCGCCCGTCGCCACGAAGAAATGAAAGCCCATCTCCTCGGCAAGCGCAACGAGATCGCCGATGTTGCACCCGCCGCATCGCTTGCAGTTATTTGGGTCGCGCGTCACCTTGTGCGGGCAGCTCGCGAGCTGCAGACAGTGCGGTGTCACGACGAGGAGACGCTCTGCGGGCACACGGATGTGCATACGGTGAAAGAGCAAATTGCTCACGGCAATAAACGAGCCCTCAAGTTTCCTGCGTTTTACACCGAATACTGCACCAAGGCGCACAGCTGCCGGAAAGAGGAGGTTGATCAACTCATACGTCTGCCGCTTCATCCAAGGTAGGTACGGGAGTCCTGCAATCGCCAACAC
>CALALM010000348.1 GCA_937925565.1 uncultured Centipeda sp. | reverse complement strand
CGCGCCACCTGACGCACAGGAACGCAGGGGACACGCCATATACCCTCCTTGACTACTTCCCCGAGGATTTCCTCATCATGATTGACGAGTCCCATGTGACACTGCCGCAGATTCACGCCATGTACGGCGGTGACCGCAGCCGAAAGGTCTCACTCGTCGACAACGGCTTCCGTCTGCCGTCTGCGTTCGATAACCGACCGCTGACGTTTGAGGAGTTTGCCGCGCGTGTCAACCAGATCGTTTACGTCTCCGCAACGCCCGGCAAATACGAGATGCAGCAGGCACAGCAGGTCGCGCAGCAGATCATCCGTCCGACGGGACTTCTCGACCCCGTGGTCGAGGTGCGCCCGCTCGACGGACAGATCGACGATTTGCTCTCGGAGATTCGCGTGCGTATTGACCGCAACGAGCGCGTGCTCGTTACGACACTCACGAAGCGGATGGCGGAAAACCTGACCGAGTACTTGCGCGAGGCGGGCGTCAAGGTGCGCTACCTCCATTCGGACATTGCGACCATCGAGCGCGCGGAGATCATTCACGACCTGCGCGCGGGCGAGTTTGATGTGCTTGTCGGCATCAACCTCCTGCGCGAGGGGCTGGACATGCCCGAGGTGTCGCTCATCGCCATCCTCGACGCGGACAAGGAGGGCTTTCTGCGCTCCGATACCGCACTCATCCAGACCATTGGACGCGCCGCGCGCAACGCGGGTGGTCATGTCATCATGTACGGCGATGTGATCACGGGCTCGATGCAGCGCGCCATCGACGAGACGGAGCGCCGCCGCACGATACAGAACGAATACAACGAGGCGCACGGCATCACGCCGAAGACCATCGAAAAACCCATTGTGCCGCTGATTGAGATGACGCTTGTCGCCGCCGAGAGTACCGCACCCTACGGCAAAAAGGACGGCAAGGCGAAGAAGAAACTCGGCAAGAAGGAGCGCGAGAACCTCGTCAAGAGCCTCCTGCGCGAAATGCAGCAGGCATCGCGTGCGCTCGAGTTCGAGCGTGCGGCAGAACTGCGCGACATGATTGTGGAGCTTGAGGGCGAACTGCCGAAGAAGAAAAAATAGGGGAAACTATGAACGAAAGCATCAAAATCGAGGGCGCGCGCGCCCATAATCTGAAGAATATCAACGTGGAGATTCCGCGCGATAAATTGGTTGTGGTGACGGGGCTGTCCGGCTCGGGCAAGTCCTCGCTCGCGTTTGACACGATCTACGCCGAGGGGCAGCGTCGCTATGTGGAGTCGCTGTCTGCGTACGCGCGGCAGTTCCTCGGGCAGATGGACAAGCCCGACGTGGACAACATCGAGGGGCTGTCGCCCGCGATTTCGATTGACCAGAAGACGACGAGCCACAACCCGCGCTCAACAGTCGGCACGGTGACGGAGGTCTATGACTATCTGCGTCTGCTGTATGCGCGTGCGGGGCGTCCGCACTGTCCAAACTGCGGCAAGCCGATCGCGCAGCAGAGCGTCGATCAGATGGTTGACGCCATCCTGACGCAGCCCGAGGGAACGAAGCTGCTTATCATGGCGCAGCTCGTGCGTGGGAAAAAGGGCGAGCATCGCAAGATCCTCGACCAGATCCGCCGCGACGGTTATGTGCGCGTGCGCATCGACGGAGAACTGCGCGACCTCGGTGAGGAGATTGCGCTCGAAAAGCAGAAGAAGCATACGATCGAGATCGTGGTTGACCGCCTCGTTGTGCGTGCAGGGATGGAGAGCCGCCTCGCGGACTCGCTCGAAACGGCGCTCCATGCGGGGGGCGGCGTGGTCTATGTGCAGATTGTCGACGGGGATACACTCATGTTCAGCGAGAATTTTGCCTGTGTCGACTGCGGCATCTCGCTGCCCGAGATCGCGCCGCGCATGTTCTCATTCAACAGTCCGTTCGGCGCGTGTCCCGTCTGTACGGGGCTCGGCAGTCACAAGGAATTCGACCCCGAACTCGTTCTGCCCGACCCTGCACTCAGTGTGGCGGACGGTGTCTTTGCGCCGCTTTCGAAGAACCCGAACTCCTATGGGATGCGCGCGATCACGGCGCTCCTCCGTGCGCATGATTATGACGAGCATACGCCGTGGAAGCGCATGGACAAGAAGACACAGAAGATGCTGCTCTACGGTTCGGAGGAATATGTTTCCTTCCATTACACGAATATGTTCGGCGAGGAAAAGGAATACAACGTTCCGTACGAGGGCGTTCTGCCCGCACTTGCGCGCCGCTATCGCGAGACGGACTCGGAGGAGATGCGCGAGAGCTACGAAGACTACATGACGGATACGCCGTGTACGGCGTGTCACGGTGCGCGTCTGAAGCCCGAGACACTTGCGGTAACGATCGGCGGCAAGAGTATTGCTGATCTTACGGCACTCACGATCCGCGAGGCAGACGCATTCCTTGCGGAGGCGGAGAAGGACTTTAGCCCGCGTGAGGCGAAGATTGCTGTGGAGATTCTGAAGGAGATTCACGCGCGTCTGCATTTCCTCCTCGATGTTGGTCTCGACTATTTGACGCTCTCACGCGCGGCGGGTACGCTCTCGGGCGGCGAGGCACAGCGCATCCGTCTCGCGACGCAGATCGGCTCGGGGCTGATGGGCGTGCTCTACATCCTCGATGAGCCGAGCATCGGCCTCCATCAGCGCGACAACAACCGTCTCCTTGCGACGCTGCGCCATCTGCGCGACCTCGGCAACACACTGATCGTTGTGGAGCATGATGAGGACACGATGTACGCCGCTGACCACATCATCGATATTGGCCCCGGAGCGGGTGAGCATGGCGGCGAGGTGGTCGCGGAGGGGACAGCGGAGGAGATCATGAAGAACCCCGCCTCCATCACGGGGCAGTATCTCGCACGCAAGAAGTTCATCCCCGTGCCCGCCGAGCGGCGCAAGGGGAACGGCAACGTGCTCGAGATTGTGGGCGCGGCAGAGAACAACCTCAAGGAGATCAACGTGAAGTTCCCGCTCGGGACGCTCACACTCGTGACGGGCGTCTCGGGCTCTGGCAAGTCTACGCTCGTCAACGAGATCCTCTATCGCGGCGTCGCTTCGCGTCTCTACCGCGCGAAGGGCAAGCCCGGCAAACACAAGAAGATCAAGGGGCTCGAACACATCGATAAGGTCATCAACATCGACCAACAGCCGATCGGGCGCACGCCGCGCTCGAATCCCGCCACCTATACGGGCGTGTTCGACGCGATCCGTGACCTCTTCAGTCAGGTGTCCGAGTCGCGTATGCGCGGGTACAAGGCGGGGCGGTTCAGCTTCAACGTGAAGGGCGGACGCTGCGAGGCGTGCCGCGGGGACGGTATTTTGAAAATCGAGATGCAGTTCCTGCCCGATGTCTATGTGCCGTGCGAGGTCTGCAAGGGCGCGCGGTACAATCGTGAGACGCTCGAGGTGCACTACAAGGGCAAGACCATCGCCGAGGTGCTCGACATGACGATCGATGAGGCGGTGGAGTTCTTTCAGAATGTACCGCGCATCGCGCGCAAG